>WRKE01000247.1 GCA_009778235.1 Pseudomonadota bacterium | reverse complement strand
GCCGGCGGTTGAACTGGCAGCCTAACTACTGGCAGAGATTCCACTTAATAAATCCCTACCACTTGTCCAAACAGGTGAGGCCACTTCTGCTCGTTATTATTGAAAATAAACTTGATGATTCAGGGAAAGACGTTGTTTGGCAGGCTCTCAAATACGTTTCATACTGCGCCACATTAAAAAAGAGTGAGATTTGTGAAATTTTTCAACAGTATCTTGGTGCAAAGGGCATCGCTTCGGAAAAAATCGCTGAATTTTACGATGAACAAGATTACGAGAGCATCAAGCTGAATTCTCCGGGCGGCGACCAGAGAATTATATTTGTTGCAGCGAATTTTCGCAAGGAAGTCACCTCGACCGTGCTATGGTTACGAGACCACGACATTGATATTACCTGTGTCAAGGTCACTCCGTATTTGGATGGAGACAAGCTGTATCTCGACGCAGAACAAATTCTGCCGATACAGGATATTGGCGATTACCAGATCCGCCTGACAGCTAAAAAAAAGGAAGAAAAAGAGGAAGAAAAAGAGGAAGAAGCATCGCGTTACAAATTACGCTATCGTTTTTGGGAAAAAGCCCTGCCGTCTTTACGTGACAAAACAGGTGCATTTAATAATGTTTCTCCCTCAAAGAATAATTCGATTAATGGCGCGAGCGGTCACAGTGGCATCTCATTTCTTCCAGTTATTAGAATGCACGATGCGCGGGTGTATCTATGGATCGCTACAGCCGATAAAGACAAAAACAAAAGTATATTTCGTGAACTAGAAAATCAAAAGGACGAGATTGAGAGAGCGCTTGGAAGAGAACTCGACTGGCTGGAACTCCCCGAACAAAAAACATGTGGAGTGTGCGTTCGTTTTCAGGACTATGGTTTGACTGACGAGGAGAACTGGGATGCAATTGTTTCGTTCCTTGCGGACAACCTCGCAAACTTCATAAAAGTTTTCAAAGCCCCGCTCGCCGCCGCTGTAAAAGGCTAAATACATATTGCTAATGAAAACGGTATTAATAATACCCCTGTTGCCGGGCGATCATCGAAGCCTGGCAGCGCTGACCGGTGCGAAACGATCCGCCATCGACTTCGACCAGCCCCATGGCATCCAGCCGCCCCGAGGCAATGAACTCGGCTAGTTCAGCGAAATTTTCGCGGGAACGCCGCAAGTACCCGGCGTAAGGGAAAGGAAAATGGAACCGTCCCCTATGCCCTGTGGCATAGCGGATAGTGTAGAGCAGAAATCGCAAGATTCCTCCTGCGCGGTCATTCCCGGGGACGGCGCAGGCCAAAGACCCCGGTTTTGGTGCTGCTGAAGGCGGGATTCATCCCACCGCGTCCCTTGTTTCGACCGGAGCCGCCGCTTCCCTCTGTGGCCGGCGACACCAGCTCCACCACTTCGGTTTCATCCGCACGTGCACGTTCAACCGTGAAACGTTCGGGGCTCACGGCCGTCATCCCCTGCGATTCCAGATAGATATCATAAAAGCGAGAGCAATCCCGGTAATAGCTTTTCCTCTTCAGCCACTTGGGGTCCTCGCCCTGGCTGCGGGCATGATGAAAGGTTGAAAGGTTGATCAACAGCGTGGCCAAGAACTCCTTGGCCATGCGTTGCACACTGAACGGCTCGCCAAAAGCCGCATCGATCTCCTCGCGGATGGTGCAGGACAGGCGATGGAAACTCGGGCCGCGGACATTGGTGTCTGGCAGGCCGAACCGCTCGCAGGCCCACGGGAGCAACAACGTGGCCAGGAGCAGATACTCGGGAATCTTGATTGGTTCTTCATCGGCGGCCCGGGAATGAATCCGGTCCAGCACGGCGAGAAGCCGCAGTAAATCCTGACGAACCCGGTCGCCGTGTTCGCCGGCAAACAACGGCTCGTACAGGGCAAAAAGCGTGGTCCACAGGTTCGATGCCATGCAGAGTTCCGCCCAGGGGCGGCTGGCCCCGGATTGCAGATCCTTGAGCACCTCGTCGCGCAGGCGCGAGGGAGGGCACAACCCCAGTTTGTCCTTGTGGCGTTGCAAGGCGGCAAAGGTCGCCTCCTCGATGGCAAAGCCCGTGCGGGCGGCATGACGGATCACCCGCAATATCCGCACCGGATCCCTGGTGAAACGCCGGTCCGGATCGCCGACCATCCGGATGATTTTTTGATCGAGGTCGCGCACGCCTCCGGTGTAGTCGATGATGGTATGGTGCTCAATTTCGTAGAACAGGGCGTTGATGGTGAGATCCCTGCGGAAGGCATCTTCCTCGAGTGTACCAAAGGTGTTGTTTGACGGCAACACCTGCTCCTCGCCATCGATATCGTACTCGCTCCGTGACCGGAGGGTCGAGACCTCGATGATCTTGTTGCCCTTGAAAAAAACCTGCACCAACCGGAACCTGCGGCCAATGGTGCGGCTGTTGCGGAACATCTGCCGCAGTTGGCCGGGACGGGCATCGGTGGAAATGTCAAAATCCTTGGGGGTGCGGCCGAGATAGAGATCGCGTACCCCGCCCCCCACCAGATAGCCCTTGAATCCGGCATCGCGCAAACGGTACAGCACCTTCAGCGCTTCCCGGTCAAGCTGATGCTCGCGGATGGGATGGTCCGATTCGGGGATCACGGTGGCTGGCGCCGCGCCGCTCTCCTCCGGCTCCGGGGCTGGTTCGGGCAGCTCGCCGGCCATAGGATCAATAGAGGAGGAAACCATGGCAAGTCACATTGGCCATACAGTTATCAATAAGCGGCACATTTTTCCCTGTACACCGATTCCGCTGCCTTGATGAAATTGTCGAAAATCTCTTTGACCGAGAGGATCTCTTTCATTTTGAAGGTATTAGCCCCGGAAAAAACCAGGCCGTTCTCGACATCACCATTAAACGCCGCCATCAGCCGTTCGCTGATGCAATACTTGTAATTGCATTTTTTCAGGCACTGAAAGAGACATTTCTTGGCGGAGATGTCTTCGTTGTTCAGCATCTTGTCGACAAAAGGCGTCTTGATCGCCCGGCCCGGCATGCCGACCGGCGAAGACACCATGACGATATCCTCTTGCTTGGCTTTGAGAAAAGCCTGCTTGAACGCCTCGGACACCGAGCATTCCTTGCTCAGCACGAACCGGGAAGCGATCTGGACGCCGTCAGCCCCGAATTTATCCATCATTTCCGCCATCTCGAAGCCATTGCTGATGCCGCCGGCGGCAATCAGCGGGATCTTGGAGATAACCTTGCGGATTGCGGGGAAAAGATCGCGCAACGACAACGAGGTGCCGAGATGTCCGCCGGCCTCGGCCGCCTCGACAATGACCGCCGAGGCCCCCAATTTCTCCGCCATGGTGGCCAGACCGGGCGACGACACGATCGAAACGATGGGCACATTGTGCTGCTTGCCGATCTTGAAGATGTCCCGGGAGAAACCGGCCCCGGTGATGATCATGTCAGCGCCCGCCTCAATGGAGCCCATCACCAGGTCGTAAAAATCCTTCATCGCATACATGATGTTGACCGCAACGACGCCCCCGGTGGCGTTCTTGGCCTTGCGGATATCCTCCTGCAGCTCGGGCACCGGGATGCCGGAGCCGCCGATGGTGCCGATGCCGCCGCATTCGGCGACCGGCACTGCCAGGTCGGAGGTCGACACCCTGATCGACATCCCGCCCTGGATGATCGGAATTTTTGCGATAAACGAGCCTATTTTAAGTTCTGGCAATTTCATTCAAGCCTCTTTTGCTCTCATCTAAAGTTGCTTCAAAAAAAGAATCGGAAACACAACACATTCCCGATGAAGGTCCGCATGGAAGATAAAAGAATGCCGAGCTTGGGATTGTTTGTCAAGCACAGACCCCCCTGGCACGGCCTTCGGAATACGCGCCAAACATTCTACCACAGCCAAAGCACATCGGCTTGACTTTTCACCCCTTTCTCGATTAGATTTTATAATTTTTCCGCCATAGATACCCTGAACCCCGCATCGGCAGGGTCAGGCCCGCGGATATACTGGAGTTTATCTTGAAAATTCAAGCAATCAACGGATTCAAAGACATTTTACCCGAGGCCGTCGGCCGCTGGCAGTACATCGAGCGGCAGGCGCGGGATATCTTCGCGCGGTTCGGCTTTCAGGAAATCCGGATGCCGATCCTGGAAAAGACCGAACTCTTTGTCCGGTCCATCGGTGAGGCCACCGATGTGGTCGAAAAAGAGATGTACACCTTTGCCGACAAAGGAATCACCATGCGGCCCGAGGCCACGGCCTCGGTCATGCGCGCCTTTATCGAGCATGGCCTCCACGTGCAACAGCCGGTGCAGCGCCTCTACACCATCGGCCCAATGTTCAGGCACGAACGTCCGCAAAAGGGCCGGCTGCGGCAATTCCACCAATTGGACGCCGAAATCATCGGCGCCGCGGAGCCCCGGGTCGATGCCGAGCTGATCGCCATGGGACAGATGCTGTTGGACGAGTTGGGCCTCACCGTCAGCCTGGAGCTGAATTCCCTGGGCTGTCCGATCTGCCGCCCGCCGTTCAAGGAGCGGCTGGTCCTCTTCCTTGCCGAGCGTCACCAGGCGCTGTGCGACGATTGTCGGCGCCGGACCCACACCAATCCCCTGCGGGTGCTGGACTGCAAAAAGGAGTCCTGCCGCGCCGTGGTCCAGGAGGCCCCCTCGCTGCTGGAGGTGCTCTGCCCCGATTGCGACCGCCATTTCACCGAGGTTCGGAGCGCGCTTGAGGAGTTGGGCATTGTGTTTTCGATCAACCGCTTCATGGTCCGCGGGCTTGACTATTACACCCGCACCACCTTTGAATTCCTCACCGCCGACCTCGGGGCCCAAGCGGCGGTGGGGGCCGGCGGCCGCTACGACGGCCTGATCGAACAACTGGGCGGCCCATCGCTTTCCGGCATCGGTTTTGCCATGGGCTTAGAACGCCTTGCCCTTTTGATGGAGCAGCAACAAAATCGTTTGATTCCAGCCAAGTCCATGGATATCTTCGTGGCCGCCCTCGGCATGACCACGGTTGCCTTTTCCGGACAATTGACCCATGCCCTGCGGCAACAGGGGGCCAAGGCCGCCATCGATTACAGCGGCCGCAGCCTCAAGGCGCAGCTCAAACAGGCGGGCCGGGTGAATGCCCGCTTTACCCTGATTGTCGGCGAGGACGAATGGGCCCGGGGCGAGGCGATCCTCCGGGACATGCAGACCCAGAAACAACAGCCCGTGCTCTTGAGCGGTCCCATTGAGGAGCAGGCCAGATCACTGTTCGCCATGATCCAAACCGCCGCAAGGCCCTGAACAAAACCGGCCACGGCAGCGCGGCACCGCCGCCTTCGGCCACAACCCAGTCATCTTTCGCAAAGCGGCCCCAAGGCCGCCGATATCTGATACGGAGAAAAAAATGGAATCAATGGGAGCGCTGCGGCGCACACACAGCTGCAACGATCTGGGCGTGGACGACATTGCCAAGGAAACCACCTTGATGGGCTGGGTGCTCCGTCGCCGGGACCATGGCGGGGTCATCTTCATCGATCTGCGCGACCGCTGGGGCGTGACCCAGATTGTCTTCAACCCCGAGGTCAACGAGGCG
Source organism: Pseudomonadota bacterium (assembly GCA_009778235.1). Lineage (GTDB taxonomy): Bacteria > Desulfobacterota > Desulfobulbia > Desulfobulbales > Desulfobulbaceae > Desulfobulbus. The sequence continues at coordinate 3,321 of WRKE01000247.1, read as the reverse complement.
GTGCATGCCAAGGCCCATCAGTTGCGCAGCGAGTGGGTGATCGCCGTGCGCGGCCAGGTGGTCAGCCGGCCGGAATCCATGGCAAACCCCAAGCTGGCCACCGGAACGATCGAGGTCTTTGTCCATGAACTCCGCATCCTCAACTCCAGCGAAACCCCGCCCTTCCCCTTGGACGAGGAAATCGAGGTGTCCGACACCCTGCGGCTGCAATACCGCTATCTCGATTTGCGCCGGCCGGAGATCGCAGGCAACATCATCCTCCGCCATCAGGCCATGCAAACCGTGCGTTCCTATCTCAACGCCCGCAATTTCCTGGAGATAGAAACCCCGATGCTCACCCGCTCCACCCCGGAAGGCGCCCGCGACTACCTGGTCCCGAGCCGGGTCAACGCCGGCAAGTTTTACGCCCTGCCCCAGTCACCGCAGTTGTTCAAGCAACTGTTGATGGTGGCCGGCATGGACCGCTACTATCAGATCGTCAGGTGCTTCCGCGACGAGGATCTGCGCGCCGACCGCCAGCCGGAATTCACCCAGATCGATATGGAGCTGAGTTTTATCACCGAAGACGACATCATTGACCTGGTCGAGGGGATGATCAGCGATCTGTTTGCCGCCGTCCGTTCCATCGAGCTGCGCCCTCCATTCGCGCGGATGACCTACGACGAGGCCATGCGCCGTTTCGGCACGGACCGGCCGGACACCCGCTTTGGCCTGGAGCTGGTGGACCTGACCGACATCGTTCGAGGCTGCGGCTTCAAGGTCTTCCAGGCGGCGGTGGAAAAGGGCGGCGTGGTCAAGGCGATCAACGCCAAGGGCTGCGGCCACTTCTCCCGCAAGGACCTTGACGATCTCACCGCCTATGCCAGCCGTTTCGGCGCGCGCGGCATGGCCTGGATCAAGATCAAGGAAGACGAATGGCAGTCGCCGATCACCAAATTCTTCAGCCCGGAGGAGATTGCCGCCATGGCTGAGGCGCTCGACGCCCAACCCGGCGACCTCATCCTCTTCGGCGCCGACCAGGCCAAGACAGCCCACCAGGTGCTGTCCGAGTTGCGGCTGGAACTGGCGCGGCGGATGGAGCTGATCGACAACGAGCGGTTCAATTTCCTCTGGGTCACCGATTTTCCGCTCCTGGAGTATGACGAGGAGGAAAAACGCTACACCGCCGTGCACCATCCGTTCACCGCGCCCAACGAGGAGGATCTGCCCCTGCTGACCTCCAACCCCGGCGCGGTCAAGAGCCGGGCCTATGACCTGGTTCTCAACGGCAACGAAATCGGCGGCGGCTCGATCCGGATCCACAGCCCGGCCATGCAACAGACCGTGTTCGCGGCCCTGGGCATCGGCGAAGAGGAGGCCAAAGAAAAATTCGGCTTCCTCCTCCGGGCGCTGGACCACGGGGCTCCGCCCCACGGCGGCATTGCCTTTGGCGTTGACCGGTTGATGATGCTGCTGACCGGATCGCCCTCCATCCGCGACGTGATCGCCTTCCCCAAGACCCAGAAGGCAACCTGTCCGCTCACCGACGCCCCCTCGGCGGTGGCGCGTAAGCAGTTGACCGAGCTGCACCTGCGGCCTGACTGGAAGGAAAAAAATCAGGGCGTGCCGTCCTGAGTGTGGAACAAACTGAATTTGTCGATTGGGACCGGCAACCAACACAACAAAACGCGGCGCGGATGGCCTTGCACCACCGCGCCGCGTCTTGTTGATCTATCCCGCGGCTAGGCTCAGAACTCGTACTTGATCCGCACCGAGCCGCTGACCCCTTCCCTGGTGCCCGCATATCCCTGAACGCCCAGGTCAAAGCTCAGGGGAGCCTCCAGCGACGGCCGGGCCGTCAAGCCAAGCTCGCCCATGCCCGTGCCGCCCTTCAGCTCCGGCGCGTCAATCCGCCCGCCGTTGGCCGTGGCCTCCGCCTTGCCGTCAAACTCATGGTCATAGTACGCCCCCGCATACGGGGTGACGAATGCATTGGCCGCATACGAAAAACGCGCCCCGGTGCGCCAGCGGTGCGAATCAACGGACTCGAAGTTGATCACATCGCCGGAGATGGTCACCGAATCGCTGTTCTGGTGGGTCCAGATATACTTGGTGGAGAAATCCAGGCTGGCCTTGCGGTCGATGTTCCAGAGGTAGCCGAGGCCGAAATGCGCGCCGTAGTAGGTGGAGCCGGAATCGTACTCTGTTCTGGCGCTGTTGCTGTTGAGGATGTCGCCGCTGCGGAAGTCCACGTCCACCCGCCCGGCCCGGAGCGAACCCTCGCCGTAGAAGCCGCCCGGACCCGTGGGAATCGCATAGCGTCCCAGGATGCCGCCGCCGTAGTAGGAGGTGTCGCCCTTGCCCTGGACCGAGGGCAGATTGGTGAAGCTGTTGGACGAGTCATAGTTGCCCCAGCCCGCCTCGAAGAAGGCCCCGGCCACCAGGCCAGCGGAGGTGCGGGTGGCCAGTCCGGTCATCAGGTGGAAGCTGTCGGCATCGATGTCCGAGCCGGTGTCGTAGCGCGAGGTGCCGCCCATAACCGCGGCAAAGGGGGTAAAGCCGGACTCCTTGCGTTCGGTTTCCTGGATGGCGGCATACATGCCCGGCCCCAGGATCAGGTCCGCGCCCTGGCTGATAAGCGCCATTGCCGCCAGACGCCCTTCCGACAGGGCCTTCAATTGCACGTTGCTCTGCTCACCAATCGCGGTGGCGTAGAGATTGTTTGCATCCCAGGTCAGGTCAAAGTCGTAGATCTTGGCAATGCCTTGCACACCCAAGGCCTTGGGGTTGACGCCGGTGGCGGTCAAGCCGGAGGCAGCGTTGATCAAGGTTATGGTGTCGCCGATATGCAGGGCGGTGGTGGCGCCGTTGATGCCCACGCCGACTTTGCTGTTGCTGATATCCACGGCAGAACCCACGGTCAGCATGGTTTCGTTGGCAACCATTGTTGAGGGCACATAAAAGTTCAGGTTTTCAAAATTAGAGATACCCGCGACGCTCATGCCGGAGTTCATCACGTTCAGGGTGTTGCCGGTCCATATATCGCCCGCTATGCCGGTGCCGCCAAAATAACCGCCGTAGAGCTTGGCCGCGCTCAGGTTGGCCGTGCCGCCGATGGTCACGGTGTTGCCCGTGGCCATGCGGGTGCCGGAGACGCTCCAGGCCTTCCCGCCGATGACATCCCCGCTCACCGTGCCGCCGCTGATGGTCACGGTATTGTCAGAGGCCGTGGCGTCGCCGGAGACGCTGGAGGCATACCCGCCGTAGACAACCCCCCTTACTTGAGCGCTGCCGCTGATGTCCACACTGTTGCCCGAGGCCGTGGCGGCGCCGGAGTGGCTG
>WRKE01000246.1 GCA_009778235.1 Pseudomonadota bacterium | reverse complement strand
GGCCTGGACCCGGTCGAAATCGCCCACATCCCGCTGACCTGCCGCCTGATGACCCGCACCGCGCTGCTCGGCTGCACCGCGGCCTGGCTGGGCCTGATCGAGGGCCTCCTCCTCCGTTGAACAGCTGCTCAATGGTCGGACCGGTGCTTGCCGGCGGCCAGGCGCGCACGAATGAACCAGCCGATGCCGATCACCGCGGCCACCACGATGACGATATCGACCTGGTGAGAATATTTTTGTACGACGGTCCAATGTTCGCGCAGGCGCATCCCCAGGTAGAGTAAAAATCCGTTCCACAAAGTGGCGCCAACGGCCGACACCAATATGAAGGGAATCAAAGGCATTTTGCCCATACCGGCCGGGATGGAGATGAAGTGGCGGACCACCGGGATGAAGCGGGCGACAAACACGGTGTACCACCCCTGGCGCCGGTTGAAATAGCGCTCGGTCAGCTCCAGGTCGTGGCGGTTGAGCAGCAAATATCTGCCCACCTTGAGCACCAGCGGTTTACCGCCGTAATAGCCCATCCAGTAGGACACCAGCGACCCGGCCAGCGATCCCAGGCTGGTGGCCAGCATGGCCAGCCAGAGATTCCACTTGCCGTCGGTGACCAGAAAACCGACAAAGGGCATCACCGCTTCGCTGGGCACCGGGGCGATCATGCTTTCCAAGGCCATGAGCAAAAAGGCGCCGGCATAGGCGGTGGCTTCAAGAATCCTCACCGCGATTTCTGAAATAAATTCCGTGATCATGACGCGGACCAATGGAGAAAGTAGACCAGGGACAGCGTCCCGAACACCACCCGGTACCAGGCGAAGATGGTAAAGTCATGGCGGGCCACATAGTGGATAAACCCCTTGATGGCCGCCAGGGCGCTGAAAAAGGCGATGACAAAGCCCACGGCGAAGAAGGCCAGATCCTGGTGGGCCAGTACATCCCAGGATTTGAAGACCGAGTAGCCGGTGGCCAGGAACATGGTGGGGATGGCGAGGAAAAAGGAAAATTCGGTGGCCGCCTGGCGGGAAAGCCCAAAAAGCAGGCCGCCGATGATGGTCGCTCCTGAACGAGAGGTCCCCGGAATCATGGAAAGAACCTGGGCGAACCCGACCTTGAGCGCATCGATTGCGCCCATTTGCTCGACCGTGGTGATCCGGGGCGTACGCTGCTTGCGCTCGACCAGGAAGATGATCAGGCCACCGACGATCAGCGCCAGGGCCACCACCACCGGGTTGAACAAATATCGTTTGATCAGCTTGTACAAGAGCAAACCGAAAACAGCCGAAGGCAGGACGCCGATGATCAGATTGATCACGAATTGCCGGGCCCCGGCTTCATGGGTCATGTCGGCCACCACCCGCAGCAGCCGTTGCCGGTAATGCCAGCAGACCGCGAGGATCGCACCGAGCTGGATGCAGATTTCAAAGGTCTTGGCCTGTTCGCCGGTATAGTTGAGCAGCTCGCCGGCGATGATCAGGTGGCCGGTGGAGGAAATCGGCAGAAATTCGGTGAGGCCTTCCACCAGGCCAAGCACAATGCTTTGAATCAAGGAAAAAAAATCCATCTGGCGCTCCGCTTGCGGAAGAAAATCAGGGGGAACTCAAAAAATGACGTCTTTTGCGTTTTTTGGGCGCTGCCGGCGTGCAGCCGGCGTAAGGCGTGGTAAACGCTTTGCTCTATCTAATCATCCAAATCCTGTCAAGGGGAACCAGGGCCAAGCCAGGGGACGGCACGGATCCACCGGAGATTTGATCCTGTGGCGGAATGCGTCCCCTGCCGGGTGGTGGCCGTTGAGCAGCGGCCAGGCGAGGCGCGGGCCCAGGGGTGTCCAAGGGGTATGCATCGGGATTAACGAGCTTTTGCCTGCATAGCACCGGAAAAGTGCTTGCAGGCAAAAGATGAATGGTGTAGAAAGGTTACCCCTTGGGGGAACCGTCATCTCTGTCGGGGCGTAGCGCAGCCTGGTTAGCGCGCCTGCCTTGGGAGCAGGAGGTCGGAGGTTCGAATCCTCTCGCCCCGACCAGAATATCAAAGGGTTAGCTTTTAAAAGCTAACCCTTTTTTACTGAATAAGTGCAAAATAAGTGCAAGCAGAGCAAGTAGCACCGACAGCTAAGGCAATAGGCTGATAACTTGCGAACACGATGATTCGATACGGCTTTTCAGGCATTCTCACACGCTTCCCTTCCCGCTCTCAGCAGACCTCGTTACAGGGAGAATACGTAACTGGGGGCGGATACTCCTGCAACTCTTTGTATTCTTTCCAGATAAAGTCAAATCTCATCTGAGATGAGCTAAGGTGAAGGCCTTTAGCACGAAACTATTGACAGACCCAGAAACCTCTCGTCTTTATTCGAAATCAGGATAAAAAACTATATTTTCAAATTGTTATCCGTTCCTTATATCATAAGGATTAACAACACCTATCTTGCCTTCATACATTCCTCTTTTAAGAAGTAATACCATCCTGCTCCCAATACCTTGGCGCAATATACCTGATTCCGTGGCCCTCTCATCCAAAGTGACGTGAACCGGTCGCCGTGATCCGCAACAGGAATCATTCCCAGGCGAACCCGCTGTTTTTAAATGTTTTATGATTCCCTTCGTATTGTGCTTTATTGAAAAAGCATATCCGGTATATTGCACGGGAACGACCATGGTCTTGGCAGGCGAAGGTCGCGGATGCGGCCGCCGTTGAACATTTTTTTTGAGTCTCTGATAATCCATGCAGATTGCCACTACCCACCGCAACACCGATTTTGACGGGCTGGCCTCCATAGTCGCGGCCACCATGCTCTATCCGGGCAGCGTCGCCGTATGTCCAAAAAACGTCAATCCCAATGTCCACCGCTTTCTCTCCCTGCACAAGACCTCCATCGATATCATCCTGGCTAACGAGGTCAACCCGGAAGAGGTCACCAGCATGATCGTGGTCGACACCAACCAATGGCGTCGGCTCGACCGGTTCGACAGTCTCCGGGGGCGGGACGACGTCGAGGTGGTGCTCTGGGATCACCACATGGGCCTGGGCGACATCCAGCCCACCTGGCAGTGCGTCGAGAAGATGGGCGCCACCATCACCCTGCTGGTCCGTGCAATCAGGGAGCGGGGCCTGCAACTCACCCCGCTGCAGGCCACCCTGTACCTGATCGGCCTGTACGAGGATACCGGCCAACTGACCTTCAGTTCCACCACCCCGGAAGACGCCCGCACCGCCGCTTTTCTCCTGGAACAGGGCGCAGATCTGACCATTGCTGTCGATTTCCTCAACATGGCCTACGGCGAGATGCAAAAGAAGGTGCTGTTTCGCCTGATGCGCGACGCCGAGCAGCATGACATCAAGGGGAAGAAGGTGGGGATCGGGGTGGTCAACATCGACAAGCATGTCGAGCTGTCCATGGTGGTGCAGATGTACGGCAAGATTGTCAATGCCGACGCGGTGTTCGTGCTCTTTGTCAACGAGGGGGGCGGCTATTTCATCATCGGCCGCAGCTCGACGCCGGAGATCAACGTCAACAACCTGCTGCAACGATTCGGCGGCGGCGGCCATCCGGGAGCAGGGTCAGCGACCATCACCGACACCAAGATGACTCCCGCCGAGGTTCGGCAGAAGATCATCGCCGCCCTGCATGAAATACAGCGCGGCGGCGCCCTGGTGGCCGACATGATGTCCTTTCCGGTGACCACGGTGTCGCCCGAGACCACCATGCATCAGATCCGGCACATCATGGAGGGGGAAAGGATTCGTGGGGTGGTGGTCGAGGAGGACGAATGTCTGCGCGGCATCATCGTGCTGTGGGACCTGAAGAAGCTGCGGCTGAGAAAGCAGTGGAACAGCCCGGTCAAGGCCTTCATGAACCGCCAGGTCACCACCATCGCTCCCGAGGCCCTGGCCAGCGAGGCGGCGGAATTGATGGTGCAGAAGAACATCGGCCACCTGCCGGTGGTGCAGGGGACCAAGGTGATCGGCATCGTCACCCGCACCGACGTCATCAACTATCTGTACGGCATGCTGCCGACCTGACCGGAACGGGAAAATACACAAAGCCCCGGCGATCAGCCTGGAGGCCAGGCCAGGTGGCGGCCACCCAGGATATGCATGTGCAGGTGAAAAACGGTCTGGCCCGCCTGGGCGCCGTTGTTGAACACCAGCCGATAGTGCGGTATTCCTTCCTGGTGGGCGATTTCATTGCCCACCCGCATCAGCTTGCCCACCACCCGTTCGTCCTCCTCGGTGACGGCCACCGGCCCGCTGAGGTGTTTTTTCGGGATTACCAGAATATGGACCGGGGCCTGGGGGGCGATGTCGCGGAAGGCCAGAACATCGTCATCCTCGTAGAGTTTGCTGGCCGGGATTTCTCCCTGGATAATCTTGCAGAACAAGCAGTTATCGGACATAAGAACCTCTCGGATATGAGTTTTCGGTCTGCTACCGCTTAGGCTCGACCCGCGGCAGCATCTGGAAGACAAGGGCATTGTCGACTCCGGCAATGCTGACCGGCTCCATGACAATGGGGATCGACCGGGAGCCGACCTTGAGGTTGATCGTCTCCAGGGCATCGAGATCGACCGCGTATTCGCGGCCGCCCAAGGCGCCGAGCAAAGACGGCAGCGCATCCTGTCCATTGCTCTGATTTTGGGCGCTTTCATTGAATTGAGGCGAGACCAACAGCTTGCGTTTGACCGGGTCGAACCGGGTTCGCAAGTCGCAGGTCACTGGCAGGCGGACTTCTCCGAGCCGGAGCTGGAGTTCCTGGCCGGCTAGATTGGTGGTCACCACCAGGTTTTTCCCAAAAAGCGTAGCGCGCACCGAAATAACGTTGTTGTGGATGGACAATCGGTCCACCCACTCGATGGTGATCTCGCCCTGCAACTGCCGGCTCTGGGCGGGGATATCCACGGGCAGGACCTTTTGCAGGGAGGCCAGCACGGTTTCCGCCGGCAGGGTCAGGACGATGTTTCTCTGGCCATCGGCGCTGGCGGCCGTCCAGGGATGCAGAAGCAGGACGCACAGCAGCCAGGGAATACGCAAGGAATTGATGTTCAACATGTCGACCAAACAAATGGGAAAGGCGGCAAGTCTACGGCTTGCGCCTGCTGGGTTGATGATGTTCATGCCGGCGGCTAAGACTCGGGCCTAAGGCCACAGACAAAAAACCAGCACAAGAGAAAACAGACAAAAATGCTCGATTTTCGCTCCCCTGTCAAGCTGACGGGCACAAAAAAGCCGATTGGCGATCCCCAGCGGTCAACTTGCGGTCATGACTGAAAAAAACGGGCAACCACCACATCTGGCCATTGACCGGGAATGCTGCCTCAGCCATGCCCCACCAGAGCTGCGGGCGGCCATCCGGGCCGAGCTGACCATCGACAATCCCAAATACCAGGCCGCCAGGCAGTTCGGCCGCTGGATCGGCAAGAAGCTTATGCCGCGGCTTTTCTTTTTTCGTGAAGAGAGCGGCCAGCTCTTCTTTCCGCGCGGCTTCGGCAACCAGGCTGTACGCCTCTGCCGGCGGATCACCGGATTGACGCCGGTGATCGATGATAGGCGGCAACGACTCCCTGAAATCGAGCTTTCCTTTCATGGCCTGCTGCGTCCCTATCAGGAAGAAGCGGTGGCTGCGGTGCTGGCGCATTCCTTCGGGGTGCTCGAGGCCGGCACTGGTTCGGGCAAGACCATCATGGCCCTGGCGGTGATTGCCCGGCGGCAGCAACCGACCCTGATCGTGGTCCACTCCAAGGAGCTGATGCGCCAGTGGCAGCAGCGGATCGCCCAGTTTTTAGGCATGGAGGCCGGTCTGGCCGGCGACGGCATCTTCGAGATCCGGCCGGTGACCGTGGCCATTGTCAACACCGCCAAAAAGCGCCTGAACACCCTGTCGGACCACTTCGGCCAACTGGTGGTCGACGAATGCCACCGGGTACCGGCCACGCTGTTCACCGACGTGGTTTCAGCCTTTGCCTGCACCTTCATGCTGGGCCTGTCCGCCACCGCCTTCCGCCGGGAGGACGGCATGACCCGGCTGATTCATATCTACATGGGTGACCGGGTCCATGGGGTTGACAACCGCATGCTGGCAGCCAGCGGCGCGGTGGTCCGGCCGGTTCTGCACCAGCGGCCGACCGGTTTCAGCTACGGCTACCGGGGGGAATACGCCAAGCTGATCAAGGCCCTGGCCGAAAATCTGCCGCGCAACCGCCTGATTGTGGATGACATCGCATCCTTGCTGCACCAGGAGCACCAAGGCACCATCCTGGTGGTATCGGACCGGGTGGCCCATTGCCGGATTCTGGCCGAGTTGTTGGCCGGACAGGGGGTGTCCGCCCCTGTCCTTACCGGCCAGTCACCTCCGGAGGAGCGGATGGAAATTGTCGAAGATGTTCAGTCAGGACGAATAATTGTACTGATTGCCACCGTACAGTTGATCGGCGAGGGGTTTGACTGTCCCAACCTGTCCACCCTGATCCTGGCCACCCCGATCAAGTTCGAGGGGAGGCTGCTGCAGGTGGTGGGGCGCATCATGCGGCCCGCCGAGGGCAAGGAGGCCCGGGTGATCGATTATGTTGACCAGGCGATCCCGGCCCTGCGCCGTTCGGCCGCCGCCAGAAAGGCGGTGTTCGCTGCCTGGTGAGGCCGCGGGCGCTGTCGGGCTTCGGCTGGCGGCTCAGCTTGGGGTATTCATTGCCCTTTCCCAAAAGGAAAAATTCCTTTATTTTGCTGGGCCATGGCTCTGCCAACGATTTCCTTTTCAACCCTTTGCCCACCGTTTTGCCATGGCTATTTCTTTGCCCGAGCCTTGCCCGCCGCCCGCTGCCCTGGCCCGCTTGCCGCTGCCGGAATTTTACTGCTCCCGGCCACGTCAGATGCTGCTCGCCTTCTGCGTCATTCTGCTGACCCTTGGCAGCTTCGGCTGCGCTGAGCGATCGCCCCGGGTGGTCCCGCCGGCCACCAGCCTGGCCACGGAACCTCTGGCCAACCGTGCCTGCGTCGGCGCCTACCGCGCCACCCAGCTTACCGGTGATTTCGCCGGCTATGCCGGCCTGCGGCAGTTCATCGACCAGATGGTCCGCAAACACGGCTTTGACGAGCAGTATCTGCTGGGACTTTTTTCCCAGGCCCGGCGCAAGGACTGGACCCTCAATTACCTCGCCAAGTCGGACCAGGAGCTGAAAGGCACGCCGCCACCAGGCGGTTGGACCCGCTATCGGGCCAAATTCTTAGATGAGCGCCACATCAGTGCCGGGGTCGAATTCGCCCTTCGCCATCGGGCCGCTCTTCTGCGCGCCACCCAGCAGTACGGCGTGCCCGAAGAGTACATCTTAGGCATCCTGGGGGTCGAAACCATCTTCGGCAGCTATGTCGGCAAGGATCGGGTGCTCGACGCCCTGACCACTTTGGGATTTGATTATACAAGGCGGGGCGATTATTTTCGCGGCGAACTGGAAAGCTTTCTGGTGATGGCGCGCGGTGAAGGGTTGGACCCGGCCGCGCCGAAGGGCTCCTACGCCGGCGCCATGGGGCTGGGACAGTTCATGCCCAGCAGCTTTCTGCGCTGGGCAGTGGATTTCAACCACGACGGCCACCGGGATCTGTGGAATGCGGAAGACGCCATTGGCAGCGTGGCCAACTATTTCATCCAGCACGGCTGGCGGCCGGGCCATCCAGTGCTCACCCCTCTTCAGGCCAGCGGTCCGGTCAGCCTGGAAGCGGGGTTGAACCCCCAATACACCCTGGCTGAGCTCCAGCAGGCCGGACTGCGGCCGGTGCGGCCGTGCGGCAGCGAAGGGCCGTTGCGCCTGGTCCGGCTTCGCCACGCCAACCACGATCAATATCTGATCGGCCATCCCAACTTCTACACCATCACCCGCTACAACAACTCCACCTATTACGCCATGGCGGTCCACGAACTGGCCCAGGCGATCAAACGCCGACTGTAGACTTAAAGCGGAACCAGGCGTTCCATGAAACAAGGCGCACCGCTTGCCGGCACGCCTTGTTCGCTGCCCTCTGGCCGGGTTTACAAGAACAGGCAGGTTGCCACCAAGCCGGTCGCGGTCATGGCGATGGTATAGGGCAGGGCCAGCCAAACCATGCGGCTGTAGGACAAGCGGATCACCGGGGCCAGGGCCGAGGTCAGCAGGAAGAGAAAGGCGGCCTGGCCGTTGGGGGTGGCGACGCTGGGGATATTGGTGCCAGTATTGATGGACACGGCCAGCTTGTCGAATTGGTCCATCACCGCCTTGACCTGGATTGCCGAGGCCTGCGGCAGGGTGGTCAGCACCTCGGCCCGGGCCGTATGCGGGTCGGTGAGCTTGTTGATCAGCTCCTGGCCGGTCATGTTGATATTGGGAATGGCGGCCAGCAGGTCGGCCATATGGATCTTGGTCTCGGAAATATAGACCGTGGCCACGAACACGTTGTCGGAGATGGCGGAAAGCACTCCATTGGCGAGGTAATAGGCCGCCAGTTGCGCTTGCCCCTTGAGGCTGAGCACATAGTGGACCACCGGCGCGAACAAGTGTTGCTCGTGGATGACCGAGACAATCACAAAAAACACCACCAACAGCGCGGTGAAGGGTAGCGCCTCGGTGAAGGCCCGCCCGATCCGCCGCTCCTCGGTGATGCCGTTGCAGGCGGTGAGCAAGACGAGCACCGACAGGCCGATCAAGCCGACCGTGGCCAGATGGAAGGCCAGGGCGACGATCAGCCAGAGGCCGGCGATGGCCTGGGTGACCAGCCGCATGGTGCCCCGGGGGCCGCGTTTGGCCTCCATCTGCAGCTCGGTTTCCAGCAGAAGGGAACGGATGTGCCC
>WRKE01000245.1 GCA_009778235.1 Pseudomonadota bacterium | reverse complement strand
TTCAACCGTTTCTCGAAATCCCCCCGATACTTGGTGCCAGCCACCAGGGTGCCGAGGTCGAGCATGTAAATCTCCGCATCCTGCAGGATATCCGGCACCAGCTTCTTTGGATCCGGCCGCACTTCACGCCGGGCAACGCTGTCTTCATGGATGCGCAGGGCCAGGCCTTCAGCCATGGCTGTTTTCCCGACCCCGGGCTCGCCAACCAGCAGCGGGTTGTTTTTCTTGCGCCGGCAGAGAATCTGCATCATCCGATACAACTCCCTGTCCCGGCCGATTAGCGGGTCGATGGCTCCGGTCGCTGCTTTTTGGGCAAAATTGACGGTGAATTCGTCCAGGGCATCGCCTGGTTTGGCATCCTGCTTCTTTTTTGAGGGTTGATGCTGGCCGGGAGGTGGCTGGCGCAACGGTTCGTTCTGCAGGTGTTCCGGCAGGCTGTGGGAAATGTATTCCACCACCTCCATGCGCCCGACGCCTTCGCTGCCGAGGAAATAGACCGCGTGCGAATCGGGCTCGGTGAAGATGGAAACCAGGACATCGCCGGTATCGACCTGTTTCTTGCCGCAACTCTGCACATGGCTGACCGCCCGTTGCAGCACCCGATTGAAGGCTACGGTCTGCGCCGGTTCGCTGTGGGCCGTCTTCATCACCGGCATGCTGGTTTCAAAGAAGCGTTCAAGCCTTTCCTTGAGGGTGCTGTTGTTGCCCCCGCACTTGTCGATGATGTGGCGGGCGAGATCGTCGTGCAGCAGCCCGTAGAGCATGTGCTCCACCGTGACATACTCGTGCCGGTGATTTTTTGCTTCCTTGATTGCCTTGATCAGGGCAAGCTCCAACTCTTTGCTCAACATGTCCTTGGTCCTCGATCAAAAGGCATCATCCACCAACGCCGGGGGAATCGATGCTTGAGCGCTTGCGTGTTCAACTCTCTTGTTCCAGCGAGCAGCGAAGCGGGAACAGGTTCTTCTTGGCGATCCTGTGGACAATCTCCACCTTGGTTTCCCCGATTTCGCGTGTGTAAATTCCGGCGATGCCCATCCCTTGATGATGCACGTTCAACATGATCCTGGTGGCTTCGTCGCTATCCTTATAAAAGACCGTCTGCAGGATCATGACCACAAAATCCATGGTGGTGTAGTCGTCATTGTGCAGCAGGACTTTGTAGAGGGGCGGCTCCTGCAGAGCTTCCCGATTGGTGGTTGCGACTTTATCCTGAGTGAACGAGTCTTCCTTCGCCATGCTTCCTTCCTCGTCTGAACAGGATGAGATGGATCGCTCCCCGGCCCGTGCCGCCCTTGAGATCGCATCCCGAGCGGAAACGCTGAGGCATTGAACCATCACTGTAACCATCCGGGGTAACGACAATCTTCATCTGTATTGTAATGCCCGCTTTTGTTTTTGCAAGATCAGCCGGCCAGCTCGCTTCTCTTTTGCGATTCGCGGGAAAGCAGCGCCATGATCAGGTGTTGGAGGATGATTTCCGGGGCAAGGGGTGAACCCTTGAGCCGAAATTCGGCCTTGAGCAGATGATGCAGCCAGGCGGCAAGCATCGGCAGGGAAAAGCCGGCTGCGGTTTTGCATTGCATGTAGAGCGCAAAAGGATGCCCGCCAAGCTCTTTCTTCCATTGGGACCACTCCTTGAGGCGGGGCAGGCAGGTCTGTTGAAAGGCGGCGGCGGACATGGCGGGTTTAAATCCCGTCTCTGGCCGCTCGATCAACGACCGCAAGAGCAGCAGGCCGCGGACAAAGTTGCGCAGGGCGGCCACCACTGCCAGGGGATGGATGCCGTTTTCCTGCAGCCGGTCGGTAATGGCCAGGGATTGTTCCAGATCCCGTCGGGCCAGGGCGGAGGTCAGTTCGAACAAGGCCTCCTGCCGGGTCCGGCCGACCAGGAGGTCGAGATCGTCGCGGGTCACCTGGCTGCGGTCGCCGAGATAGGTGATCACCTTGCGCAGTTCCATGATCGCGGCCACCGGATGAAACCCGACCCGGTCAATCAAGAGGTCGATCAAGGCGGGCACCATGGTCTTGCCCTCTTCCGCCAAGGTCTGGCGGATCAAATCCTGGAGCACACCTTTTTGCTCCTTCTGGGCCTTGCTGCTGGAACCGGTTTCAACGCTGAGGTCGATGATGGCCTGCTCATCCTTGAGCAGTTTGAATAATTTTTTCCGCTTGTCGACCTCCTCGGCCATGAGGATGAGGACGTTGTTGGCCGGAATGCCGGTGGCCAGCACCGCGGCCAGCATGTCGCCCGGATCGGAACTCGGGACAGTGGGGCTGGTTTCCCCGCCGTCGGCCAGATAGGCGCGGGTCCAGCTCAAATCGCCATCGGGCCGGGCAAAGCCGAAGCATTGCTGCCATTCGGTGGCGGACAGCGCGGCCGGATCGCTGTCAGGTGCCATCGGATCGAGCCCGCCGCTGGCCAAAAAGGCGCGAAGGCCGCGTCTCGCCTGTTCGGATTTGGCCTCGGCATGGGCCTTGACTGTCCGGTCCCAGACGGATTTTGCAACCTGGCGGGAATGAAAGAGCCGGGTATCGGTTACCCGGTAGATCTGGCGGCCCGGCAGCAGCGTGAAACTCCGGAGTTTGGCCAAGGTGGTCCCGATTTCCTCCTGGTCGCCGTCAATGGGGTGGACGGTTCCCCCGGTTTCGCGCAACAGGGCTTGCTCCAACTGCGCTATTGCCGCCCGGCAGAGGTACCGCTCACCGAACAGCAAAAACACCCGCGCTGGATGGCTGGCCATCCCGGCCAGCAGCCCAGGCAGATGGTCACGGGTGTAGAGTGCCATGTCCGTCTCAATCCCGGGATCGTTCGAACCGATTGCGGCTGGCCGGGCCCGTGGCCTGTTGGGACTCGTCCAGGATCTTATGCAAAATGGCGGTCAGGGAACCGGGCAGCAGGTAATCCTGTCCGCGATCGCCCTGAAAAATGGAGGAGGTTTGCTGGGCCACGTTCTTCCAGGTGATGGTGGCAGGGCTTGCGGCGATGGTCTCAAAAAATATTTTGTTGTAGGGATCGTTGATCATGGCCAGGCCGGTGCCGATGGTGGCCAGGATATCCACCGAACCGGCAAACAGCCGGGTCAGGGAGGTGTACACCTTGACCCCGCCGCAGGAACCAAGACTGAGAAACCGTTGTTTACGGCGCAGATCACTCTCCTTCACTAGCCCTTGCTCGATCAGTTTGTTCAGGGGGTCGATGATCTGCTCGGAGCGCCAGTAGCTGTGGCCTCGCTGGGCCAGCATCTCGTCCCCGGATTGGATGAAACGCCTGAGCATCTCCATCTGGTTCTCCATGTCGGAGTAGACGAACTGGGTGTGGACGATATTGACGCCGCCCACCTGCTTGACAAAAGCCACGGCAAAGTGGCGGTCACGCATGGCCTGGAACAGCTTGGCCAGCCCGACGCCGGTCATCTCCTGCTGCAGGTCCGGGATGAACGGAGACACGGTGTACTGCTGCGAGAAAACCAGTCGGTAGCCGCTGCCCTGCAGCAGGTTGGCGTTGGAAATAAAGGACTGCCGACCGTCGTCGTCGGGATGGAACATGGAGACCGAGGCGAGGCGGCCATCCCGCTTCCATTCGGCAAAGGGCGTGACCTGGTAGCGTTCGAGGTCGACTGCGCCGTGGCGGACGATCAAACGGCTGATGAGCGTGCGATCCGCCGGGCCGAGCAGCTCCGGATAGGTTTGCAGGTAATACTGCAGAACCACGGTCAGCAGCTTGGCGGAGATGGAGTTTCCGGTTTCGGTCTGCTGGGCCATCAGGGTGATCAGATGGGTACGGGCCTCCGGGGTGAGCACCTTGAGGAGGTGGCTCAAGGTCGCGGAAAAAAGCAGGATCGAATCCTCGTTTCTAAATGCCGAGGCGGCGACCAGGCTGATGATGTCCTTCTGCTTGCCGGTATCGGCAGGGAAAAAGGCGGTCAGCTTGCCCTTTTGGGCGCAACTGGAGATGAAGTCCGAAACCAGGCGGTTGCCCGGATCGATCGATTTGATGAAGCCGAGCAGATCTCCTTGGTTGCGGCTGGTAATGCGCGCCTGGAGCACCGGCACCATAATATCGCGGAAGGAGGAGTCGTACAGTTCGCTGCCTTGCGCCATGACCGCATAGGCGTTGGCCACGGTCAGGTCGCGGGCGGTCTGCACGCGGGCGGCTGAGGTGGCCTGTTTGAGGATGGAGATGGCCTGGGCCTTGCCCGCGCTGGCAAAGCCGCTGTAGCGCTCACGGACCGAGCCTATCAGCTCGTTGAACTTGGCCTGGAGCTGCTGGATCGAATAGCTGTTGAGCGTGGCATCGGAAATTTCGTATCCATTGGCGTCGGTCACGGCGTGGAGGTTGTTGATCTTCCAGACGATCTCCTCGCCGCCATCGTAGAGTGCCTCGAGCAGCACGGTTTTCTGTCGGCTGTCGAGCTTGTCGTATTGGGCCTCCTGGATGTTGGTCGGCAAGGCGAAGTAGCCGACCAGCCAATTCCACGCCTCCCGCGGGGAGAGTGATTTGTTGGTGAACAGGCAGCGGGCGTTCCAGGCATCGTCCTGATACAGTTTCTGGAGCAGGCCCAGGCCGTCGAGCATGGTTTCAGGGTCCATGCCCGGCACCCTGGCAAAGGTCTCCGCCGCCCTGGCCTGATTGATCTTCAGCCGCATGAAGGTGGGCATACCTTTCTGCGCCAGATCCACCCGCATGCCCTTGACCGAGAAGTAGGCCTGGGCCGCGTGGTTGTTGTAGTCGTCCATGTCGTTGAGCATGGAAATCATGGGCAGGGCCGTGGCGGCGGTCACGCCCTGCATGCCCAAGTAGGCGCGGAAGGCGCGGCTTGCTTCGAAATCCATTGCCTTGATGGTGGCCAGGCTGTTCATGCCTAGCTTGAGGTCGACCGTGTCCAGGCTGGCAAAGGCCTCGAAGGTCTGCACCTGGTCGTAGGTGAAGCGTTCGCGGTTTAAGAGGTCGATGGACGATTTGGCGGCTTCGAAGGTGACGCCCGGCAGACCGCAAATCTTGCGGAAGATACGCTGGGCGTTATAGTTCATCCTCGGAATGGCGACCCTGCCGTATTCGACCTGCTGGCTGGTCAAACCGGGGATTTCCTGGTAGATCGCCATGGTCTGTTCGGTACTGGTCAGGTTGAGCTGAGCGTTGGCCTGACGGGAGGCCGGACCGGCCCCGCGGGCGGGTGCATCTGGATGGACGGCAAGCAGGGCGAGGGTGACCAGTAGCGGTAGCAGGTGGGGGAAACGGCGATTTTTCCAGCGGGAAGTCATGTGAGCGTGCATAGTGTGGGTTGGGGGTTGTTGGATTGTCTCAGGTTGCAGCCAGCGCGGCCCTTTTTTCTTGCCGTTGGCAAGGGCAGGGGTAGCTCGTTGGCCGCGATATGCCGCCCCATGGTCATTTTCAGCCGCATGGCGGTTGCCTTGCTTTTTCCTGCCCCACATGGGGTTGCGGCAGCCGCCCTCTGGTTTGGGCGGCAGGGAGACGGCGCGGGCATCGTCCGCTGCCGGGCAATGTCGTTAAGCTTGTGGCCATCAAGGGCGCGGCTGGCTATACTATTCCACTGAAACAGTTAAGTAAAGAACTCCATTCTTTTTCTTCACCCGATTGCCGGCGGTTGGCGGTGTTTTTTATCGCTTTTGTTCCGCGGCTGCCTTGGTCACTCTGGCTGCCATGTCTTTTCTGTTCTTCGGGGACATGAGAGGAAAAGTCCCATGAATAAAACCCTGATTTTGGTCGGCATCGGCTGCATCGTCATCGGCGTGCTCTGGCCCTGGCTGCGCACCTTGCCCCTGGGCCGGTTGCCGGGCGATATTTTTATTGTTCGCGACAATGTCCGCTTTTTCTTTCCCCTCGCCACCTGTGTCGTGGTCAGCCTGGTGTTGACCTTCGTGCTCTGGCTGTTTCGGAAATGATCATGATATCAAGCGCATTGGTCGATGAATCCGCTGCCTTTGCAGCCGGGCACGACCACGATGGAGAGGTGGTCAGCGGCGGCTGGTGCCGGCGTTGCCGCACCTTTCATTGCCTGCCCCTTGCGCCGGCCCGGGCGGAAGCCCTGGCCCTCATGTCCCTGTTGCAAAGGCATGGGCGGATTGATTGGCAACTGGAGCCGGCCATGGCTGATCCGCGCTGTTCGACCGAGCCCTTGTTTGGTTCGGCCGGCGGCAAGATGTTCGGGGTGCTGTGCTGTCGGGATGGCGAGGGGAGGCGGGAGGTGTTGCGCGCTTTTTCCGGCCAGTTCAACGGGTTGTGGCAGGCGGACGGCTGGGTGGAACCCCTGTTCGAGGTGGCCGGGCTGGAGGCCTTGATCAGGGAGCCGGAAAAGACCATTCAAGACTTGGGTGCAAAGATGGCGCTGCTGCTTAAGCAATCGGACGACTATCAACGGCTGCACCAAGAGAGAAGGGCGCTTTCGCGGCAACTGATGCGCGCGGTCCACGAACTCTATCGGCTGCGCAACTTCCGCGGCGAGACCCTGCCGCTGACCGAGGCCTTTCTCGGTCCCGGAGCGCCGCCCTCCGGCACCGGCGATTGCTGCGGCCCGAAACTGATCCAGCATGCGATCCGCCACGGACTGCGGCCCGAATCCATGGCCGAATTCTATTGGGGTGCGGCCAACGCCTCGAACACCAAAATCCATGGCGGCCTGTACCCGGCCTGTGCCGCCAAGTGCGGCAAGATCTTGGGGTTCCAGTTGTGCGGCCTGCAATGAACGGGCAGGCAGGCTTGCGCCTTTGTTATCAGGATGCGGAAATTGTGGTGGTCGACAAGCCGGGCGGCTTGCTGGCGGTGCCCGGCCGTGGGCCGGATAAGCTGGATTCGGTTGCCAGCCGGGTCCGGGCGCTTTGCCCTGCGTGCATCGCCCAACCGGCGGTGCACCGTCTCGATCAGGACACCTCCGGTCTGATGGTGCTGGGACTGACCCGGGCGGCGCATGCGCACTTGTCCCGCCAGTTCGCGGAGCGGCGGGTTGCAAAACAATACCTTGCCCTGCTCGAAGGAGAGGTGCCCGGCGAGGCCGGAGAAATAACCCTCCGCTTCCGGCTCGATCCGGAAAATCGCCCCTACCAGGTATATGATCCGATCCAGGGCAAACAGGGGATCAGCCGGTGGCGGAAACTCAAACAGTTAGATGGTCTGACCCTGGTGGCGTTTACACCCCTGACCGGACGGACGCATCAGCTCAGGCTCCATGCCAGCCACCCCTTGGGCCTGGGGTGTCCGATTGTCGGCGACCGACTGTATGGCACGGGCCGGGGCGGCGAGCAACTCCTTCTCCATTCCACCCTGCTGCGGTTTGAGCACCCGGCGACCGGTCAATGGCTGACCTTCTCCTCCTTCCCCTTCTTCGCGGGTGTCGGGCGGCCCGCTGGGGACGCTGGCTGACGCGCCTGAGGGCAGCGGTTTTCCAGGCCGGTCAGCCGCAGGACCATGCCGGCCAGCACCAGGTCGGGGTCGGCGATCAGATCGCGGTTGCGCTGGTAGATCTGCTGCCACGCTAATGCATTGCAGAGCTCATTCCGGGCGATCGAACTTAAGGAATCGGATCGCTGCACGGTATAGACGATCTCCATCGGTTGAGTGCTGATTGGGGTGGCGACGGGCGCCTGGGGCGCCGCCGGAGTCGGGTGTTCAGGGACGGGCGCTGGAGGCGGATTGAGGGCATCGGGCGCTGAAGGGGGCAATTTTACTTGCGAAGGCAAGGGATCCTGGGCCAGAGGGGTGTCTGGGGCGGCTGACGACGGCTGCGGTTTGGGTTGCTCCTTGGGGGGCTCGGGTAGCTGGTCCTTGGCGGGAGACGGCTTGCTGTCCCGCAGCTCCGGCGGAGTTGACGGTGCGGATTCGGCGGGCGGCGCAACGATCAGAAGCGGGGTCGTTTCTCTTTGCTTTTTTTCCGGCCCGGGCCCAGGCGCCCAAGGCGTGGTCACTGCCAGCAGCAGGACCACGGCCGCCACCCCTGTTCCCAGGATCGCCCAGATTATCCGGGGCTTTTTGGTATCAACCTTGCCTGTCCCCGTGGACTGGGAGTGTCGAACCCGCTTGCTTCGGCGCTGCACCGCCCGGGTGAGCTGCAAGGCCTCGTCCATCCGGCTGATGTGCTCATCGATGTGGGGAAAATCGACGGCAAGCTCCAGGACCGATTCGTACACCATCTTGGCCTCGTTGATCTTGCCGTCGTGTTCCATAGCCGCGGCTTGGGTGACCAGGGCTTCCGCCTGGGCCAATCGCTGCTCGATTTCCGCGGCCCAGTCGCCCTGTTCCGGGCCGCTTTGGCAAGGGGGTTGCGAGATGAGCAGGGTCTTTGCTTCCACAACCCGGCCTAGCGCAAGCAAATTCTCGATGGTGGTGACGGTGGTGGTGTTCATGCGGCCCTTTTCGTCAACTGGTGGGTGCAGGGAGCGGCGCTGGCGGCGGCTGGTTGCGGGTGAATAAGCGGGACAAAAAAAGGGGCGCCCGTGGGGACGCCCCTTTTTCATTATCGGGAATCGATAAGGTCGATTTTTACTTGATGTGATCGGCTACCGCGGCTCTTTCGCTCTGAAGCTCGGCTTCGGTCTTCTTGATCATCTCGCGGCTGTAGTCGCTGATTTCCAGACCGGTGACGATTTTCCAGTCGCCGTTCTCGCAAACGATCGGGAAGGCGAAGATCAGATCCTCATCCACGCCGTAGGGGTTGCCTTTGCTGAATACGCCCATGCTGACCCACTGGCCGTTGCTGCCCATGGCCCAGTTTCTCATGTG
>WRKE01000244.1 GCA_009778235.1 Pseudomonadota bacterium | reverse complement strand
TCAAACATGGCGCGGACCTGGGCGGGCCGCAGATAGATTCCCGGATACTCTTTCGGATACTCACCCTCGGACAGAACCTTGACCGGACCCGCCAGGTTGAACTCTTTCTGAGCAAAGACCATGATAACGCCGGGATGATCCTTAGGCGCGATTTCCCAGAACTTATCGCCCACGGACTCTTCGCCTTCTCCCTTGAAAACCTTCTCGCATTCCCACCGCTTGTCAGCCTCGGTCATCTCGAATTTCTCGGTGACCTTCATGGTTGCATAGGTCTCGCCCTTGTTGACCAGGGCAATCTCGTCGCCGACTTTGATACCGCCGGCATCGGCCGCGGAGACATCCAGGGTGATCGGCACGGGCCAGAAGGTACCATCCGCCATTTGGAAATTCTCACATACACCCTTCCAGTCGGCCTTGGTCATGAAACCGCTCAACGGGGAGAAGCCACCAATACCCATCATGATCAGGTCGCCTTTGGCGCGATCGGAAACTTCAATCTGCTTCAATCCAGCGGCCTTCTTCAGTTCCGCTTCACGAGCCGCGCCTTCAAGCAAGGCGCAAACAAGACCTTTTCCACCGTGGGGAGCTACCAATTTCGAACTCATACGTTTTTCCTCTCTGGTTGTATTCTTTGTGAGAACATGTAACCTGATTTCATCCAGGCAGATGTGCCGGTTCGGGGCCCTGTACGAGACAACGGCAAAAACTGAACCAGCATTCAGTCCTTGCCGTTATTCCAGCATTCAGTCCTTGTCGTTATTTATTCAGAAGTCCATCGGAAGTCAAGAAAAAAACTCATGGAAATGATCAGGAAAAATGATGAAAATAATCGCTCCCATGAATGAAAGGCGGGCAAGGCCCTGGCGCCTGAGCCAGGCCCGCTGACCGCTAATATTTATACAGCGCGCGGACCGCCGCTCGCTCACTGGTGCCGCTTTGACCTTCAGCCCGAATTTGATAAAGGGCGGGAATATGCACCGGAGGAGTCCCCTTATTGGATACAGGCGTGCCTACGCCGAGGTTGGTTTCCAACCCCTCCCTTCCTCCGGAACTGCTATTGCCTCTGCTGGTGCTGACCAGGGTCACGCTCGCGGTGACAGGTGGTCCGTTTGCCGTTTGGAATGTTATGTTGGCATCTACAGGATCATTGGGGAAGATTCCTGTATTGTTCAGTTTGAAGTCGAAATCAGCATTGGCGGCGACCGGGACAAACGTCCAGTTGGCGCCGGGATATGTGACGCTGTCGAGCTGGGTCCCTTCAAAGGTCCGTTGGATAATGTCCCTGGCAAAGAGGATATTCGCCCCATGGGCGGCCTCCAAGGCCGTTTGATGCCGTTTTTGGGAACCACTCATCCAGGTGCCGGTGTTGACCATCAACAACAGTGCCGCCACCATCAACATGCCGAACAAGCCCAGCATCAGCGCAGTCACCAGGGCGATGCCGTCTTCATTGCCGAATGGTCCGCCTACATTGCCTGTGGATCGCATGGAGTGCCTTCTTAAGAGGAGGATTATCGTAAATTTTTCGGGACAACCGATATACTGACCACTTTCCAGCGAAAATTCGCCCAGTGAGTGCCAACTGTCATGGCAAGATTAAATGGATTTCCAGCCATTAAAACCGTGCCATCCGCCGCGACTATTCGACCGACGGGCATGGGGTTGGTCGGATGGGTATAGGCAGGGTCTTCCCCGCCTTCATGGAGAAGGATAAAACAGCGCACCTCTTTGACTTGCGCCCGGATTTCCTCGGCGGTCAGCCCGGCCAAGTTGTTGGCGGCCACCCATCCGGAGGAGTCCAGCAAGTAGGTGACCCGAAAATCCGCCACGCAATCAACCACCGGCAGGGGGAGGTCAAAATTGCCAGTGGATTGATTGAGCGTTTGCTTCACCAGCACCCCGGTCCCTTGGGCGCAATGGGTCGGGGGCGTGACACCATTGGGGTTCCCGGCGATGAAATAGTCGGTTCGGTTGAAAGGAAAGTGGATGCCAGCGGCAACATTGTTACTGACTCCATACAGAAGTAGTTTTTTCCAATCCGGATCAAGTGGATCAGGAGCGGGGACAATAGATGCCAGATCCGCCGTTGTTGCCGAGAACGCATATTGGTTTCCAAACGTTACCAGACCGCGAAAACCTACATTGAGATCTAAACTGTCAGGTTGGAGGGCAATGACCCCATCCGTTGCGGCAAAGACGCCAGGGGGTAGTATCTCGGGAAGATGGTTGGCGTCATTCCCCAGGAGACCCAACCTCTGGCCGCTCGCATCCTGGCTGCGAATCACATTGGTGGCCCGGATGACCAGATGATCCGCATTGTTGATGCCAAGGGGAGAAGGATTGACACTGTTGAGGGCCCTTGGCGGATCTCCCGCATCAGCCATGGGGCCTGGTTCCACCATAGCTGCCAGAGTTAAGGGGAGAGGATTGGGATAGGCCCAAGGCAGCCCAAATCCCGCGTGCTCCAGATCAAAGCGCAACAGTTCGAGTCCCGTTCCAGTTTCAATTTGCGTCTCCGCGATGCCGCTCTGTTGGGCGCTTCGTTGCAGGGTTTTGGTGAAACTCGTGAGGACCATCGCCATCAGCAGACCCAAGATGACCATATACACCAGCAACTCGACCAAAGAAAAGCCGGATTGGCCGCGGCGGCCAAGAGTGTTATCGTCGTGTTTCATAGCCGTTCCTGTTCACTGCGGAATAATTGTACTCAACGATATCTGACGATTGCGATTTGTCTCGGGGAGCGGGGCGCCATTGCCTTGGTTCCAGCCGATCGCCACCTCAAGGAGTATGAAGGTCTTGGCAGGGGTGACTATGTTCGTGATTTGACTCGACTGGGAAAAACTCACCTCACCCCCTCGCATGGGGACAGCAATCGCGCGCCGGTTCGACGCGTCCGCCCAAAGCCTTGGGGTAAGAGGTGATTGCCCTCTCAGGTCGTTTAACTGATCCTCCGCCATCCTGAGGGCTTGATCCCGATACGAGTTATCCGATTGGGCCCGCAGGGCGGCGATTTCCCCCCGCGCCAGGCCAAGGGCAATCACCAGGAAAATAAACAGGGCGATCATGACCTCGATGAGGGTGAAGCCTTGCTGTTGACGGCATCGCCATTTTTTATCGTTGGACACAGTTTCCTCCGCTCATTTGGCCGATGTTGGTGCGGGTGGATGAGATGACGAGGCAATCCATGACCGGCGTCGCCCCGAATCGTATCTGGCCGATGCCGATGGTCAGCACTTGATCCTGGTCGGCCAGCCCTCGCCGGTCAAAGACTATGTTGGCATCCCCGCTCACTAAGACCATATTCCATCGGGGTGATTGCACCAAGCCAGCCACCCTGTCCATGATGCCGTCTTCATTGGCATCCGGGCCGGTTTGCAGCCGCAAGGGATTCGCCAGGCTGGCTATCCATGGCGTCCTGGACATCGAGGCATCATTGCGGGCCTTCATCAAGGCCGAGTAAACATCTTTGGTCAGCGATTCAACCTGGTATTTTTCGTTGAGCTGCATGAAGGCAAGCGTCGCCGCCGTCGAGAGGACCACGATCAGCGCTATCACCACCGACAGTTCGACCAGGGTAAAACCACCTTGCCCCTTCATGGGCTACTCCTCGTAGATGTGGATGAATTGTTTGAGAGGACTTGAGACATCCAAGGTGGTTATACTTTTCGAAGGGTCACCTTGCCCAAGCGTGTAAGGAATAGCAGCAGCAGTACCAGGAGCAAATGCTGTCGACAAATCGATTTGTTTAATCTCACCGGTGGAAAGCTGGATCAGGAGTACTCCCTTGAGCTTAAATGTCACCATGCCGCCGGATTGATAGTCCACGGCCCAGAGATAAGAGGTGCCGCCAAAACCGCACATCTCCGAGGTCGGGGTAAAGCTCGTGAAAAAAACGGCCCCCTGGGAGTTGATTGCCGGATTGCCGATAACCCGCTCCGCGCTTACCCCTGCATCGGCATCCGCGGCGCGAAGTTGAATGTACCATCCCTTTTGGGTAGCGCTCAATCCCGAAACACTGGTCGTTTGATTCTGCAAATCAGTCAAGCGCAGCTCGGCACAAGTGGAGGTGATGGAGCTGGTTGCCGGGTCGAAGCAAGGGTCTTGGACGCCGAAAAATTTGCGCTGGCTGGTGGGGTCGTCTTGCTTGTAGAAATACCGGCCCTCACCAAAGTAGAGCCAGAGTTTACCGTTTGGCCGATCGATCAGATTGGCCGTCGAGCCGGTGACCGGACCGAGTTGCCCATCCGCGAACACCTTGCTGAAGGTCCATTTCGAGGGATCGAGCTCATCATTGATGACCAGCCGCAACATGCCGCCTTGGGTGGTGTTGCGGACATAGCCGATATACATGACATCATCCTGGTAATTGCCGACGGCATTGGGTGAATTTTTATCGAGATCGGCCGTGCTGCCGGAGATGGCGCCGGCAAAGGCATTGGTGATGCCGGTATCGATGGTGCGCAGCAGTTGCCCGGTTTTGAGATCAAGGATGAACAGTTTCAAGGTCTTGTCCGATGTGCCTTGAAATGCGTTGCTGGAGATGGGCCCGGTTGAACCGGAAGGCAACACCGCAAACCATCTGCCATTGGCATTGGTGGTGTTGAGGCATGATCCTCCGGCCGCACCACAGTCGCTGTCGCTTGAACAGGTGCGGTTTGCGTCATAGGCGCATTGTTTGGTTTTCCCTCCTGTTTTGACGATCCCGGCGCCGACATTGGTTACCCCCAGGTCAGGGTTGGAAAATTCCCAAAGAAGCTGGGGCGCCGCCGGGTCGGTCACATCCAGGGCATAATAGGATGACCAGCCGATCTGATTGCCGCTGACCGCCAGGGGAGTCATGATCCGATTGGCACTGGGCGATGCCGCGCTGCAGGTCGCGCCGCCAATGCCCATGCTGCCGACCAACACCGCCCGCCAACTGGTGTCGGCAAACTCCACCTTATTGGTGTCGGTAGTATTCATGGTGGTTATTTTAGGGCAATCCCAGTAATTCGCCTGCGTGCAGGACGAGTTCTTGTTGATCGAAACATCGATGAGATTCAGGGGTCCATCCACCATGTAGATATGGCAGTAGTCTTCTTCTTTGAGATATTGCAGGTAGGGCATAACATTCTTGGGAACAAAGGAGTAGACCTCGGTTCCCACCCCGCCCGGACCGGTGGTTCCTTCCAATCTGCCCACTTCATACCACTGCTTTCCGGGCCAGTTTTGCAGGAGCTTCCCCTGTCTGAACACATGGAGCATGCCGTCGTTGGCCCCGGAAAAAACGAGCTGCCGGTCCTTGTAGTCGTTACTGCTGATGAACTGTTGGTACGATTGGTCGTTGTAGCCAGCGGGTGGCTGACTCTGAAGGTTCATCAGCGGTCCCGAGCCCATGACGCGGGGAGTGGCCGAGATAATATCGCCCATTTTCCATACATGGGTTTCCTGGACGCAGGTTTCACTGTTCGGACAATCCGTATCACTCACACAGGGGGCTCTTCTGGTGGAGCAAACCCCGGCGGTCACGGTCCGGCTCCTGCCGATGTTGGTGCAGCCGGTGGTGCCGCAGGCACAGGCGCCCCCTGAGGCGTCGGCACAGTCATACCCCAGCGAATAGTTGATGACTTTCTTGGCCTCTGCCCCGGATTGGCCGAGATATGGCGCCAGTGAACCGCTGTTTGCCTCGGTAAAGGGCATCAGCGTTGATCCATCCAGCGAAGTGTACACGGTCCTCGCGGTGGGCTCGGTCCACCAGAGATTAAACCCTGCCCGCCAGATGGCCTTGGAATTTTCTATCGGCACCTGTCCCATGCTGGTGGCGGTGTCAAGTCTGCCGCGTCCGGCTGGGTCATACCACAGGGCGGCCAGGGTTTTACCCTGCACGATGTCGTAGACAAAGCTGGTGATATAATCCTTGGTGAGGTCCAGCACGGTGTAGTCGGCCCCTTCCCGGATCGTATCCTCGCGGAACTGCATGGAGGTGTAGAAGGGGTCCATATAGTACCAGTAATTCATCAAATCGCTGGTCCAGGAAACCTCCACGCCGTTGGCAAAGGAGCGCTTGGGGTAGAAAAGCGCCTGCAACACATTGGCGCCACTGCCCTCGCTGGACCCCAATACGGACACCCCTGTGCCGGACGAGGCCTTTTTCAGCAGGTCATTGATGATGTCCATCATACTTTTTTTGATTTCCGTGGCGCTGGTTGCCGCCAGATAGTTGTCGGGAACGCCGTCGCCCTTCTTATCCCAATCCGGGAAAGAAGGGGAAGGCAATGGGGTGCAGGGGCTGCCTTTGCCTCCTGCGACACTGCAGTCAGTGACCGCACAGGTTTGCCGGGGATAATCCGTGGTGCCGCCGGGCCAGTCCCTGCTGACATCGAAGCCGCCATACATGGCGACATTCTGCAGGGCGGTAACACCGGTTCCCTCGATCCACAAGCCAAGGGTGTAGAGGGTCGATATGCTTGTTCGGATTCCGGTCGGCTGGTTGACGAATCCCTCTTTGTGCATGGAGTAAGCAGGGACCACCGGATCGGCTGAGTAGCCGTCAAGGTACCCGGTATCGATACTGCAAGTGGAGCCTACCGCCCCTGGCTTGCCACCCGTATTCCATTGCCCGTCGCTGAGCAGAATGATGAAATTCTTGGCGCATGGCACGAGAAAGATCTCGTTGCCCTGAATTTTGCCGTCGCCGTTCTTGTCAATGCCTTGATACAAGGGATTTTTCCATGAATCGTTTCCGGATTGTGGACCAGGGCTACCGAACACCGGGCTCAGTTGCGCAAAATAGGCGCGGGCCGCCCACAGGGCCGGAGCGGTTGGGGTCACACCGGTTCCCACCCGTGAGTTTATCGCGGAAATCGTGTTCTTGTAAGGATTCAAGGCGTCGAAATCATTGGAACTGGTGAAATCGCCGACCAAAACGCTTTGCACCACGCCGGTAGCCTCATACAACATGATGCCCATCCGGGGCTGGAGCGGAAGAGTTCTGAATTGATAGAGCAAGCCGCCATCCGCCCCGGTAAGCCGGTCCCAACGCGCCTTGACCTTCTGGCCGCCGGTTGAGACGATGGTACAGCCATTGGCATCGCAGGGCAGCGAATTACTGCCCGGGGACCCGTACGTAGTCACATCGCAATACTTGGGACTATTATGGTTCGACACACAGCCATCGGGAGTGCCTCCGGTCATGGCCCAGCGCAGCAAGTCGAGTCTGCTCATGTTGTCATGGTTGAGCTGGTTGCCGCTTTTTATGGTCGTACCGTTCGCGCTCGCGGCGGTCTCTGTCCAGGATGTGCCGCTCTGGTAATTTTTGGTCGGATCAAAATATCCTTCGTAGGTGGTGCTTGCCGAGTAGCCGCCGGAATACGCAAGCCCGGTCATGCTGCCGCTGACATCCAGGACCAAAAGCACATTGGGCGGAACCGCCGTGCTGATCGAGGCGGGGGCCTGGCAATAGTCGGTCATGTTGGCGGCAAACGCGGTGACGGCTGTCAACAAAACCGTCAGGGGAGCGAAGAAGGCAAGTTTTCGCATGATCATTCTCCCTCAACTTTGGTTATGGTATACATGGTGGTATTGGTGCATTGATTGCTGTCGATAAAAAAACATGCGTGCTCATCGATCTTGAGGCTTCTGCCAACTTGACGATCAGGCAGCTTGAATGCCTGGGTTCCCGGGCAGGACAAGCTGATCACCTCGATGGTGACGGTATTTTTTTCCCTGTCTTTTTTCTGGACAATCCCGCATAGATACAATTCATCATCAGCAAAGGTGAGCAGGGGATGAAGCAGCATGAAAGAGAAGCAGATGATCAAAAGCGGCAATTTTGTTTTCATTGGGCGAGTCCCTTGCTTGTTTTTTATGAGCGTAGATGAACGTTGAAAGGCTACCTCTCCACCAGGTTGGGGCTTCCCTGAGTGCAACCGTCCACCCTCCGCGGCCCCTCAAAAGCATTGGCAATAATCATGGGCCACGGTTTCCGCCCATGATTATGCAAAAAATCATCCGGTTCTCAGGAAAAATATTTATCAAGTAATTTTAATATATTATCAGAACAGCCCCTTCCTGACAAGCCCTGGCGCCTTCGTTTGATATAAAAAAACTTTATAGCTGTCCCGGCAAATAGCACATCTTTTGCTATTCGCTCATCCGGTGAAGCGCATGGAGGTTTGATCGTTCCGATGCTCTCCGGCATGGAGTATATTAATGAATGCGTTACTCGCCGAACATTGACCGCGTCTTTTTTTGTCATTTCGATGAGCGGAGCGAAGAGAAACTTTTCTCCCTCGGAGCGAAGTGACGAGAAATTTTAAAATATTTCCATTGGTTATTGCTCAGCTTATGGAGATTTCTCCCTCCGGTCGAAATGACGAAACAAGAGATGGTGTTCGGTGATGAATGACCGTGTTAATATATCATTTTCTATTTTTAATGAAAAAAATATTCTCATTTTTTTCGTTAAAATTCAATATGTTCCTATCGTGACCTGCTGCATTGGCAAGAGGAAATGGTATTATATCACTTTCTGTTTTTAATGAAAAAATATTCTTATTTTTTTCATTAAAATTCAATATGTTCCTATCGTGACCCACTGCATTGGCAAGAGGAAATGGTATTATATCACTTTCTAGTTTTAATGAAAAAAATATTTTTATTTTTTTCGTTAAAATTCAACATGTTCCTATCGTGACCCACTGCATTGGCA
>WRKE01000243.1 GCA_009778235.1 Pseudomonadota bacterium | reverse complement strand
GCCAGCCAGGGCGGCCTGGCCGGCGGCCATCAGACCGGCGGCGCCCCCCCCCACGACCACCACCCGCGCGGGTTTGTCGGCTTGGGCCGGGTTGGCAAGGTTGTCTGCCGGAGATGAACGAAAGGCGCACATGGACAAAGATTACCCCATCCCACTGGAAAAAACATCACTCGCATCGCCGGCTTGTCCAAATTGATGAACCGGCCGCCCATGCCGTGCGGCCGGATGTCTTCGTCGCCACCGAAGAATTCGATTGCAAAAGGGGAAAAAACGAAAGAAAAGTTATGGATGCTTTTGGTCGTTGCCAGAGGCTGCTGTGTCTTGGCCCTCAACAGGAGAATTCCGTGGACGCGTCTGTTACCGACCTCCCGCCTTCACCCGCGGGTGACGATCAGCATCACCATAAAACCCTGCCGATTTCCCTGGCCCTGGCCGCCTTGGGCATCATCTACGGCGACATCGGCACCAGCCCCCTGTACACCTTAAAGGAGTGCTTTTTCGGCACCCACGGCGTGCCGACCACCCAGACCAACATCTTGGGGATCCTCTCCCTGGTCTTCTGGTCCCTGATCTTTGTGGTCAGCATCAAGTACATTTTTTTTGTTCTGCGGGCCGACAACAAGGGAGAGGGCGGCACCTTCTCCCTGCTGGCCATGCTCCGCAGCCGGCTGAGAAATAAAAAGCGGCGGTGGACCATCCTGACCATCCTCACCGCCGCCGGGGCCTCGCTCCTTTATGGCGACGGGGTGATCACCCCGGCCATTTCGGTGCTGTCGGCCATCGAGGGCATCAACATGGCCACCGATGCGGCTGCCCATTTCGTGGTTCCCCTGACCTGCCTGATCCTGGCCACGCTTTTTTTCTGCCAGCGGCACGGCACCGCGGTTATCGGCAAGGTTTTTGGCCCGGTGATGGTGGTCTGGTTCGCCACCCTGGGCCTGCTGGGCCTGCTGGCCATCATCAAGCAGCCGATGGTGCTCTCCGCCCTCAACCCGGTCCATGTGATCACCTACTTCGCCGCCAATCACCTGCACGGCACGGTTTCCCTGGCCTCAGTGGTGCTCTGCATCACCGGCTGCGAGGCCCTGTACGCCGACATGGGCCATTTCGGCCGCCTGCCCATCCGCCTGACCTGGTATCTGGTAGTCTTGCCCGGCTTGCTGCTCAATTATTTCGGCCAAGGGGCCTATCTGTTGGCCCATCCAGGCGGCGTCGGCCTCAACCCCTTCTTCGCCCTGGCCCCCAAGGGCATGCTCTACCCTCTGGTGTTTCTGGCCACAATTTCAACGATCATCGCCTCCCAGGCCATGATCTCCGGGGTCTATTCCCTGACCCAGCAGGCCATCCAGTTGGAATTCATCCCGCGGATGCGGATCGTCCACACCTCCGAGATGACCAAGGGACAGATCTATATCCCCACGGTCAACTGGATGCTGATGATTGCCTGTTTGAGCTTGGTGCTGGTGTTCGAGGAATCCACCCGCCTGGCCTCGGCCTATGGGTTCGCGGTGACCGCTTCGATGACCATTACCTCGATCATCTATTTCCAGGTCACCCGGATCAAGTGGGATTGGCCGCTGGGGCGGAGTTTGGCGCTGTTGCTGCTCTTTCTCCTGTTCGACAGTTGCTTTTTGGCCTCCAACGTCTTCAAGGTGGCGGACGGCGGCTGGATCACCATCTGCATTGCCACCGCCATCCTGGCCGCCATGATCACCTGGCGCGACGGCCGGGCCATTCTGGCCAAGCATTACGAGCTGATGCGCCTGCCAACCGATGTCTTTCTCAATGATCTGGCCAAATACAGCCCGCAACGGACCAGCGGCACCGCCGTCTTCTTGTCCATTCACCCCGAGGGCATCCCCCATACCCTGCTCCACCACCTCAAGCACAACGAGGCCCTGCATGAGCGGGTGCTGCTCTTTTCCGCCCTGTCGGCGGAAACGCCGACCCTTGCCGACCGGGAGCGGGTGCATCTGGAGTGCCTGGGGCAGGGTTTTTACCGGGTCAAGGCCTACTACGGCTTTATGGAAAGCCCCAATATCCCGCAGGCCCTCGAACTCCTGAGCAAGCAGGGGATGGTGATCGACATCTACACCACCTCGTTCTTCCTCGGCCGGGAGACCCTCCTGCCCACCGGGAGTTCGGCCATGGCCAAGTGGCGCAAGCATCTGTTCGTCTTCATGTCGCGCAATGCCTGGAACGCCACCTCATTCTTCCAGGTGCCGCCCGACCGGGTGGTGGAACTCGGCAACCAGGTGGAGATCTGAAGGGCCGGCGGCGAAATCGGTTTTGTCGTCATCTTCATCCCGTAGCTCGTGGTGTCACCGGATTGCTTGCCCAGCTCTGGATTCGACAATCCCTTGGCGGAACCAGTGAGGCTGGGGGTGGTCAGGGGCGTACCCTGCCGAATCCCCAGGCAAAGGAGGTCCGGGTCCATTCGCCGCCGCCGACACGTACTCCGGCGAACATGGTTTCGGCCATTTTGGTCGATCCCATGATGCGGGCCACATCAATCATCAGTTCGCTGTCGGCAACCAGACGTTCCACCTCTTCCCCTGGATAGCCCGCCCAGTATTTGAGATCGTGCCGGAAACAGGCCGGATAGAGATCGTATCCCCGCCATTTGTTGAACCACAGGGAGCAGCCGTCGGACCTGAACGGCAGTTTGGGAGGATCTTTGGCGATTTTCGTCCACAGCGCGTCGAGGCCGAAGGCGGTGCAGAGTGTTTTGATGTGATCGAGAGAAACAATTTCGTCTCTTCCGGGCAGGCGGATTTTTCCCCCCATTGGCTGTGCCGGCCTGTAAACGGGTTGGCTGCCAGGAAGGGCTGTCTGCGCGGCCGCGGCCCATTCGTTCTGGCGATCCTCCTGAACTGTATGAACTTCTGTTGTTCCTGCCGGAAGGACATTATTGCGATTCGCCGCGACAACGGATTGGGCGGAAAGAACACTACTCGCAATGATTGCGAACATGATCGGTTTGAGCAGCATGGTTGCCTCTCCCTATGAGTGATGCGCCGTGATGGCTGACAGGATAAAGATTGGGTGGGTGAAATTGAGTTGTCGGCGCACCGTTTTTTGGGTCATTGCAGAGAAAGCAAAGAACCGGGCCTACTTTGTCTCTGCCCAACGCTTGAGGGCCGGAAAGAACGCGCACATCATCGTACGGGCGTCGTCTTCGCTTATGCCTGCATGTGCGGAGACAACATGGGGAACGCACATCCCGATCATTTCCTCCATTGTGGCATCCGACGTGAACGCTCCATTGGCAAAACAATAGCTACAGTACGCTTCATTTTTGCTTCCATCGGCGTTTGTTCCATACATTGCATTTGTTGCGCCCATTGGCATGCCACAGCTTTGGCAATATTGTGCATCCATGTTGCATTGGCTCCTGTCGCGATTGAATACATATTTTCTGGCGGAAAATAATACGGAAAAACGGACTTCCTTTCAAGGTGGATATTTCCGGGAACGCCTCCTTTGGCCCTATCATCAGTCAAGCCGGGAAGGGCAGGGGCAACTGGCGGAACCGCCGGCGTCGCGCCTCCCGTTCATCGCACAGGTTGGCGACCGTGACCCCGAGCAGGCGGATGGGCCGTCTCCCCGTCTCGGTCGCGGCCAAGAGGCGCGGCAGGCTGGCAAGGATGTCGGCGGCGGTGAAAAATCCCCGGGGTGTGGTGCAGGAGCGGGTAATGGTGGTGAAGTCGCTGTAACGGACCTTCAAGGTCAGGGTGCGGCCGCCGGTTTGTTTGTGCGTAAGCACAGCTGCCACCTCCAGAACTTGCTCCCGCAGCACCGCCTGAACCTCGGCAAGCCCGCTGATATCCGTGACCAGGGTGGTTTCCGAGCCAATGGATTTCCGCACCCGCACCGGTTCCACAGGCCGGTGATCAATGCCGCGGGCCATGTCGTGAAAAAATCGGCCTGACTTGCCGAACAAGGCCACCAGTTCCTGGGGAGCATGACGGAGCAGGTCGGCGCCGGTGCGGATGCCGTGCTTTTTCATTTTCTGTTCGGTTACCTGGCCGACGCCATAGAATTTGCCGATGGGCAGGGCGGCCAGGAAGGCCGGGGCCTGCTCCGGGGGGATGACGGTGAGGCCGTCTGGTTTGCGGTGGCCGGAGGCGATCTTGGCCAGGAATTTGTTGTAGGAGACCCCGGCCGAGGCGGTGAGGCCGGTGGCGGCGCGGATGGCGGCGCGGATGAGTTCGGCGATCCGGGTAGCCGAGGGTTCGCCGAGCAGATTGTCGGTGACGTCGAGGAAGGCCTCGTCCACCGAGAGCGGCTCCACCAGTGGGGTGTAGCGCTGGAACAATGCCATGATTTCCCGCGAAATCTCCTGATAGCGTGCCATCCGCGGCTTGATGAATACCGCCTGCGGGCACAACTGGTGAGCCCGGCCGCTGGGCATGGCCGAATGGACGCCAAAGGCACGGGCCTCGTATGAACAGGCCGCGACCACGCCCCGGCTGCCGGGGTCGCCGCCGACGATCACCGGCGCACCTCGCAGTTCCGGCCGATCGAGCTGCTCGACCGAGGCGAAAAAGGCATCCATGTCGACATGAATGATTTTGCGAATGGACGGCATGGCAAAAATGGCTTGACCTCAAACTGTTATCGCCATTGACGCTGGCCCCGGTCACGGCTATTATCGATGCGTATGCACAGGCATGCTCCCACCATACTCCCAGGCATGAAAGCGGACAACATGAACGCATACCAGCAAAAACAAAATATTCTCCGCCAACAACCGACCACCTGGCTGGTGACCGGCGTTGCCGGCTTCATCGGCTCGAATCTGCTGGAAACCCTGCTTGCCTTGGGGCAGCGGGTAGTTGGCCTGGATAATTTCGCCACCGGCCATCAGCACAATCTCGACGAGGTCGAGGTCCGGGTGGGTGCTGCGGCCTGGATGCGGTTTAGGTTCATCCGCGGTGATATCCGTGACCTGGCGACCTGCCGCGAGGCCTGCGCCGGGGTCGATTATGTCCTCCACCAGGCGGCACTGGGCTCGGTACCCCGTTCCATCGAAGACCCGATCGCCACCAACGAAGCCAACATCACCGGCTTCGTCAACATGCTGGTGGCGGCGCGGGATGCACAGGTGCGGCGGATGGTCTACGCAGCCTCCAGTTCGACCTATGGTGACCACCCCGACCTGCCCAAGGTCGAGGAGCGGATCGGCAACCCGCTTTCGCCTTATGCGGTGACCAAGCTGGTCAACGAACTGTATGCCGCTGTCTTTGCCCGAACCTATGGGTTTGCCTCCATCGGCCTGCGCTATTTCAACATCTTCGGCCGGCGCCAAGACCCGGAAGGCGCCTATGCGGCGGTGATCCCCAAATGGTTTGCCAGCCTGCTGCAGGGCGAGCCGGTATTCATCAACGGCGACGGCGAGACCAGCCGTGACTTCTGCTACATCGACAACTGCGTCCAGGCTAACATCCTGGCCGCCACCGCCGCCGACCAGGCCGCCGGTCAGGTGTACAACGTGGCCTTTGGCGAGCGGACCACGCTCAACGAATTGTTCAGCCTCATCCGGGAGCGGGTGGCGATCAAGGTGGAGGCCGCCGCAACCAGCGAACCGGTCCATCGCGATTTCCGGGCCGGCGATGTCCGCCACTCCCTGGCCGACATCGGCAAGGCGTCCCGCTTGCTGGGCTATCAGCCGGAATACTCGGTCCGCACTGGGCTGGATCAGGCCAGCGAATGGTATATCAACAGGTTTTCAGAGAAGTCGGGAGCGGAGCAGGATCTGCGGACCGTGCCCTGATCGACCGCCGTAACAGCAAAGTGATAAGGAGCGCCTCTCATGTCCAGCACACTGGGAACACTTTTCAAAATCACCACCTTTGGTGAATCGCACGGTATGGGAGTGGGGGTCATCGTTGACGGCTGTCCTTCGGGCATGGCGCTGACCGAGGCCGACATCCAACCCCAGCTTTCCCGGCGGCGGCCGGGCCAGTCGGACCTGAGCACTCCGCGTCAGGAGGCTGACCAGGTGATCATCTATTCTGGTACCGAGTTCGGCCGGACCTTGGGCACCCCGATCATGCTCCTGGTCCACAACAAGGACCAGCAACCTCGGGATTACGGTGAGATGAGTCGTGTTCCCAGGCCATCGCACGCCGATTACACCTATCAGATGAAATATGGCATCCGCGCCTCCAGTGGCGGCGGCCGCGCCAGCGCCCGCGAGACCATCGGCCGGGTGGCTGCCGGTGCCATTGCCGAGAAATGGCTGCGCGCGACCTACGGCATCGAGATCGTGGCCTGGGTGAGCGCGGTCGGCGACATCGAGGCACAGCCGCTCGATGTTACGCGGATCACCCGGACCGAGGTCGACAATCACCAGGTCCGTTGCCCCGATCCTGCCGCTGCCGCAAGGATGGAGGCGCTGATTGGCGAGGTGCTGGCGGCCAAGGATTCGGTCGGCGGCATCCTCACCTGCGTCTGCCGCCAGGTGCCCATCGGCTGGGGAGAGCCGGTGTTCGACAAACTGGAGGCCCGGCTGGCCCAGGCCATGCTGTCGCTCCCCGCCACCAAGGGGTTTGAGATCGGTTCCGGCTTTGCCGGCACCCGGATGCGCGGCAGCCGCCACAATGATCTTTTTGTTTTCCAAGAGGGGCGGCTGGGTACCGCGACCAATTTCAGCGGCGGCATCCAGGGTGGGATCAGTAACGGTGAGCCCATCGTTTTCCGGGTGGCCTTCAAGCCGGTGGCCACCATTGGCCAGGATCAGGAAACCGTTGATTTCATCGGCGATCCGGTCACCCTGGCGGCCAAGGGACGGCATGATCCCTGTGTGGCGCCCAGGGCCGTGCCGATTGTCGAAGCCATGGCGGCTCTGGTGCTGGCCGACATGGCCTTGCGGCAGAGCGCCCGGCAACAGGTGGGCTCGTGATGATAGACATGGAAGACCAAGAGTCGGCCATCATCCTGGTGGTCGAGGATTCCCCGATCAACCAGCGGGTACTTTACGATCTGCTGGGCAAGAGCGGCTTCATCGTGCATATCGCCAACAACGGCCGGGAGGCCTTGGCCCTGATCAAGCGGCGGCTACCCGACCTGATCCTGCTCGATATCGTGATGCCGGAGATGGACGGATTGGCGCTGTGCCACCTGCTCAGGGGACAGAAGGCCACCCGCGACATCCCGGTCATCTTCATTTCAGCGCTCGACAACACCGCCGACAAGCTCAGCGGCTTTGCCGCCGGCGGGGTCGATTACATCACCAAACCCTTTCACCCGGCCGAAGTCCTGGCGAGGATCGGCACCCACCTCAAGATTTGCCGGCTGCAGCGGCAGTTGGCCGAAAAAAACAGCCAGCTCGAGCTGGAAAAGCAGAAGTCCGAAGCCCTGCTGCTCAACGTCCTGCCGGTCCATATCGCCGCCGAGTTGATGGAAAAGGGCATCTGTATCCCCCATAACTTTACCAGCGTGGCGGTTTGCTTCATTGATATTGTCCAGTTCACGACCGCCGCCAGCACCTTGGCCCCGGAAGTGCTCATTGGCGAGCTCAACGATCTGTTCACCGCCTTTGACCTGTTCACCGAAGCCAATAACTGCGAGCGGATGAAGACCATCGGCGACGCCTATCTTTTTGTCAGCGGCATGCCCGAACCAGAACCGAGCGGCAAGCATGTCCGCGATGCGGCCATGGCCGCGCTGGCCATGGTGGAGTACATCCGGGAGCGCAATCGTACCGGCCTGAACTGGCAGGTGCGGATCGGTCTCCACTGCGGTCCGGTGGTGGGCGCCATTGTCGGCACCAAGAAATACCTCTATGACATCTTCGGCGACACGGTCAACGTCGCCGCCCGTTTGCAGACCCTGTCTGAACCGATGCGCGTCAATGTTTCGTCCGGGGTGTACGACCAGTTGCGGGACGAATTCACCTTTTCCCCCTCGCACTCTGTGGAGATGAAGGGCAAAGGCATGCAGTCCACCTATTTTCTCGAGGGACGGCTGCAACCCCCTTCTTCGGCCGCCCTATAGGCCGCATCTGTCCGGAGCCCGCCCCATGCCGTCTCGCCCCCTTGTCCTGTTTTCGCGGTGCGCGCTGCCGATCTTGCGGGAGGTACGCGGATGAAGGCTTCGTGGACCATCGCCGACCTGATTGATTTTCATTATTTTCTCCAGATGGACGAGGAGGTGCGGCTTAAGGAAGGCGAGGCAGCGCTGGCCAAGCGCGACCGGATGCTCTACCTGGTCAAGATCGAGCCGCAACTGGGCAAGACCAGCACGATGCCGCCCCGGGTGCTGGTGCGAAAATGGTTGACCAGCCGCCGGCTGCAGTATTGGCGGCAGCAGGCGACCGAGTCCACGCCGTTGCCCGGAACCGTGTGGAAGGAGCTGGCCGCCCTCTGCCAGGGGGTGCTGTTCGGCCTCGGCCTGTTTGCCGGCTTTGGCGCGGCCGCTTCCCTGCTCCTCTATGCCGGGACCACGCCGCTCAATGTGTCGGTCTATTTCGGCCTGTTCGTGCTTTTGCAAATAATGATCCTCCTTCTCCAGGGGTTGGCGCTCGGCTATCGGCGGCTGCGGCGGCTGTCGCTTTCGACCTCGGTGTTCTATCTCTTCCTGGGCCGGCTCCTGATGCGCGGGCTGGATGGTGTCCGCCGGCGGCTGCTCTCGG
>WRKE01000242.1 GCA_009778235.1 Pseudomonadota bacterium | reverse complement strand
TTTTTTCATTAAAAATAGAAAGTGATATAAGCGATTGCAGGGGATCAGGAAAGAGCTGGACAAGCGCTGCTGTGTTTTTTTGCCTGCTATGAAGAACAGCGGGACCTGACCCTGGCTGCGGCCAGGCAACGGCTGCTCTGCCTTGCCTTCACGAAAGTCCGGGAGGCCGGAGTCATCGCCGAAGATGCAATCCTGGCCCTTATTGATACAGTCATGAGCTTCGCTCTTGATATGCTGCAAACAGGAAAGAGATTATCTCAAATGAACAACCTAATCACAACTGGTTAGGGTAAGTCGGAAAGTTGAGTTGTTTTGATTAGGCCGACCACGCAACCCGGTTGTTCGGCGCCTCCAGCCGGGTGACCGGAAACACCATCGGCGAAACTTTCCGCAAACAATCGGGCCGCGGACGCCTGGGGGAAAAAATAGAGTTCCAATACCGCCGATTCAGCCGTCGGGCTGAGCGCAACCCGCGACCATTGTTCCAGTCCCGTGCGCAGTTGGTGCTCGTGCTCAGTTGAAAACTTAAGGTCGGAGCCGGCGGCACCGATCTCGGTCAGCAGCCGGTCAAGATCAGGACAGCTTCGTCCGGGCGGCTGGCCGACAGCGGCCGTTTCCTGGGCAGCAGGGACAGGGATGGCGATTTCGGCCAGCAGGCGTCCGCTCTGTTGCCATCTCTTTTCGTAGACCTCCTGCAATAGGTCGATCGCGGTCCGGTGACGGGAGACCAGCAGCCCTGGGGCGGTCCGGCCGTGGTGAAAACAAAGCCGGGTCCAGGCCTTGAGCCGATGGCGGAGGATCTTGTCAACTTCCGGGCCGTCATCCTGTCCGGCAACGGGCAGGGCAAAGGGATTTTCCTCTTCTTCGCATAGTTCGGCGAACAGGCTGTTCTGTCTGCGGCCAATGGTCAGCAGGGCGTCGCTCAGTTCGGCCTGCTCAAAGTCGTACACCTCTCCCAGCTCAAGCATCAGCCGCGACTGCCAAAGCATCAGCTCGGTCTGCTCCTGCTCCTGGATGTCGGCCCCGCGCAACAGACTGGCCAGGATCGCATGGGGCGCTTCGGGGCTGTTCCGATGGCCCATGCCAGCCAAGGTGGTCATGCTCAACTGGCTGATATAGGTGTAGCCGCGACGGCGAATATCCTGCGCCAAGGCGAGAAACCGCTCACGCTGATCCCCAAGGGGCACGGGGGTGAAGGTGTCGAGGCGTCCCTGCTGTTGGCAGCGTTTGATGAATCCGGTGGCGGTTTTTGCTGCCGATGGCGCATTTTCAATGGGTTGCATGTGGACAACCTGTCCGAAAACCTGTACAAGGGGCAGCAGGAAACGCTCGGTGGGCAGGGTTTCCGGAAACACACAGGCAATACTGTTCTTCATGATATTATGAGTACACTACGGGAAAAGATCACATTTATTCTGACGGCCCTGGCCTACCTGCTCTTTCATCTGCGCCTGGGCCCCGATGCCGGCAGCGTGGTGAGGGGCACAGTCTACCAGATGCTGCTCACCGCTCCCTATGCCCTGGGGTTCACCTATATCGCCGCGGTCGTGTTCCGGCGGCTCACCGACAAGGGATGGCTGCCCTGGGACCGGTTGTTGAGGATTTTTTTCACGGTCGGCATCCTGTTCGCCTTCTTTTTCGCCCTCTACGAATACGCCGGCCAGGGCAAACCTCTTGAGGACGCTGCCCTGCAGTCGGACTCTAGCGCAGCACGCTTTTTGGAGGATGTGCTCCGGCGGGTGCGGTAGCGTTGGGCATGAGCAGGCTGTCCGGCCCCATGATGGTGCCGGGGCTGGTCACGGCGTTGCACCCGGTCTGTGAGCCGTCGCCGATGATGGCCCCCAGCTTGGTCAGGCCGGTATCGAGGATGGCGCCGCCACTTTCCACTTTGACGTTGCCGGGGAAGAACCGGAGGTTGGCACACTTGGTCCCGGCACCGAGGTTGACGCGGTTGCCGAGGATCGAATCGCCCAGGTAGGCGAAATGGCCGGCCTTGGCATCGTTGAGGAAGATGCTGTGCTTGACCTCGGTGGCATGGCCCACCACGCAGCGCTTGCCGATCAGGCAGTTGCCGCGCAGATACGCGCCCTGACGGATTTCCGACTGGTCGCCGATGATGGTCGGGGATTTGATCATGGCTCCGGATTCGATCAGCACCCCTTTGCCGATCTTGATGTTCTTGCCCACCATGACCGCCCCGGCCATGATCACTGAGGCTCCTTGGAGGAACTGGCCGTTTTCCCAAACCGTAAGGCCGCCCTTGGTGGCGTCGCCGTAGGTGATGATGCATTCGCGGGCATTGCGCAGCCGGCCGTTGAACCAGATGTAGGGGCTGTCCAGCGGCACCCCGTCGACGATGCAGAGGTGCTGGAAGGTGGGGGCGGTCTGACTGGCGATATAAACTTTCAGCCTTTTCAGCGGCTCCCAGACATGGGGACAGTCGGTGAAGAGTTCCTGGTCAGGCAAGTCGGCAAGATCAAAAAATGACCCGATGGTCAGCATGATCGGCTCCAGTGAAGCGGGTGGGCGAAAGGTCCTGGTGACAGCCTTTTCTATATTGGCGGCCCGGTAATTATTCAAGGGAAATCTTCTTCCTGGCCGCAGGCGGGCCGTTGCCTTGACTTCGCCATGGGTTGTGTTTACTGTCGTGGGAAATTCAGCGGGGGCATTGCGCATTACCGTCTCAGACGGCTTCAAGGAGGGGAAAAAACGTGGAATTTGACGATTCATTATCGACCAGTATGGGGGATTTCGGCGAGCAGAGCCAAGATCTGGAGATCCCCGAATCCCTGCCCATGATGGCTGTCCGGGATGTCGTGGTCTTCAACTATATGATCATCCCGTTGTTTGTCGGCCGCCCTGGCTCGATCGAGGCGGTGAATGACGGTTTGAGCAACAACAAGCTCTTGATGCTGGTGACCCAGAAGGATCCGACCAAGGACGATCCCGAACCAAAGGATATCTACCAGGTGGGCATGGTGTCGATGATCATGCGGACCCTCAAGCTGCCCGACGGTCGGCTCAAGGTTCTGGTGCAAGCCCTTTCCAAGGCGAAAATCCGTTCTTTCCTGCAAATGAAACCGTTTTACCGGGTGGCGATCGACCTGATCGAAGAGCCGGAGACCTCGGAGGTCACGGTCGAGACCGAGGCCCTGATGCGCAGCGTACGCGAGCAGACCGAGAAGATTATGTCGCTGCGCGGTCTGCTTTCCTCGGACCTGATGATGATCATCAACAATATCGAGGAGCCGGGAAGGCTGGCCGATTTGGTCGGCTCCAATCTGAGGCTGAAGATAGCGGAATCGCAGAAAATACTTGAGACCATCGATCCGACCGAACGGTTGCGCCTGGTGGCCGACCTGCTCCACAAGGAATTGGAGGTGTCCACGGTCCAGGCTAAGATTCAGTCGGACGCCAAGGAAGAGATGTCGCGCAGCCAGCGGGAGTATTTCCTGCGGGAACAGATCCAGGCCTTGAAGCGGGAATTGGGGGACGAGGACGGCTATTCCCAGGAAATCGACGAGTTGCGCAAGCAACTGAAGAAGAAAAAGATGCCGAAGTATGCCAAGAAAGAGGCGCGCAAACAGCTTCGGCGGCTGGAGATGATGCACCCCGACGCCTCTGAGGCGACCATTGTCCGCACCTATCTCGATTGGTTCCTCGACCTGCCGTGGCGGCAATCCTCCACCGACATGCTCGACCTTAAGGTGGCGGCCGAGGTACTGGACGAAGACCACTACGGCCTGGACCGGATCAAGGAGCGTATCCTCGAATACCTCTCGGTGCGCAAGCTCAATGCCGATACCAAAGGGCCGATCATCTGTTTTTCCGGCCCTCCCGGGGTGGGAAAAACCTCCCTCGGTCAGGCCATCGCCAAGGCCATGGGCCGCAAGTTTTACCGACTGTCTTTGGGTGGTATGCGGGACGAGGCCGAAATCCGGGGACACCGCCGGACCTACATCGGCGCCATGCCGGGTCGGATTCTCCAGGGGCTTAAAAACGTGGGCACCAATAACCCGGTGTTCATGATGGATGAGGTTGACAAGATCGGCGACGATTATCGGGGCGATCCCTCCTCAGCTCTGTTGGAGGTGCTCGATCCGGAACAGAACAATACCTTTTCCGATCATTACATGAACCTGCCCTTTGATCTTTCCAAGGTCATGTTCATCACCACGGCCAACCGCACCGACACCATCCCCGGGCCCCTGCTGGACCGTATGGAGGTGATCCAGCTCTCCGGCTATACCCTGGAGGAGAAGATGGTGATTGCCAACAAATTCCTGTTGCCGCGGCAGATCAAGGAAAGCGGCATCAAGGCCGGACAGATCAAGCTCGACGACGCCACCCTGGAAATCATCATCAGCAAATATACCCACGAGGCCGGGGTGCGTAACCTCGAGCGCTCTCTGGGCAAGGTCTGCCGCAAGATCGCCCGTAAGGTGGCCGAGGGAGGCCGAGGGTCCTACTCGGTTTCCGCCAAGACCATCGAGAAATATCTGGGCCCCCCGAAGTACCTGCCGGAAAGTGATCTCGACACCAGCAGCCAGCCCGGCCTGGTGATCGGGCTGGCCTGGACCGAGGTGGGCGGCGAGCTGCTCCATATCGAGACCTCGGTACTGCCCGGCAAGGGCAAGTTGCTGCTGACCGGCCAACTGGGCGAAGTGATGAAGGAATCCGCCCAGGCCGCGCTCAGCTATTGCCGCAGCCGCAACCAGGTGCTGGGGGTTGAGCCCGAATATTTCGATTCGGTCGATATCCATATTCATGTCCCGGCCGGGGCCATCCCCAAGGACGGGCCTTCGGCGGGCATCACCATGGCCACCGCCCTGTTCTCCGCCATCAGCGGCAAGGCGGTCAAACGCGGAATCGCCATGACCGGCGAGGTGACCCTCCGCGGCAGGGTCCTGCCCATCGGCGGACTCAAGGACAAGGCTCTGGCAGCCCTGCGGGTCGGGATCGCCAAGGTGATCATTCCCGAGGAAAACCAGAAGGATTTGGTTGAGATTCCGGAAGAGCTACGCAAAAAAATCACCTTCTTTCCAGTC
This sequence comes from Pseudomonadota bacterium, assembly GCA_009778235.1. GTDB lineage: Bacteria > Desulfobacterota > Desulfobulbia > Desulfobulbales > Desulfobulbaceae > Desulfobulbus. The sequence goes on along the minus strand of WRKE01000242.1, from coordinate 3,394 downwards.
AAGCACATGGACGAGGTCATCGAGTTGACCCTGGGGAAGGTTCCCAAACACAAAACTCCCGCCCAGCCGATGGGCGAGGAGGAGTGAGTTCTCCTTTGCGGTCGGAATGACGAAACAAAAGATGTCGCTCGGTGACGAGCGGCCGACCGTATGCGTATGCGCCTTCAACTGATCGCCCTGTCCATCATCCTGATCGTGCTCGTTTCCCTCGCCGGGATCGGGCTTTGGTACCGGTCGTATCTGCTCACGCCTGCACCGGGACAGGGCGAAGTGGTGGTCGTTATTCCCAAGGGCGCCGGGGTAAGGGGCATTGGCGCCCTGTTGGCAGCGAGCGGGGTCCTGGAGAACGACACCCGCTATCTGGCCATGGTCTATTTCTCCGGCTTAAGGGCCAAGCTCAAGGCCGGTGAATACAGCATCCCACCGGGCATGACTCCGCCCCAGGTCCTGGAGTTGCTGGCCTCGGGCCGCACCCGCCGCTACCATGTCACCATTGCCGAGGGCTTGACCGCCGCCCAGATCGCTTTTGTGTTCGAGCGGGACGGCTGGGTCAAGCCGGATACCTTCCTCGCCCTGGTCAAAGATCCCGCCTTCATCCGTCAACAGGGGATCGAGGCCGACAGCCTGGAGGGATACCTTTTTCCCGAGACCTACACCCTGGTGCGCACCGAGGCCGACGAAGCCGCAGTGATCCGGATGATGGTTGCGCGTTTTCAGCAGGTTTGGCAGACGCTGGCCATGCCCAAATCCCTAGAATTAAATCGCCATCAGCTCCTGACCCTGGCCTCGATGGTCGAGAAAGAAACCGGGGCGGCAGAGGAGCGGCCACTGATTGCCAGGGTTTTCTACAATCGACTGGCCCTGAAGATGCGCCTGCAGTCCGATCCGACTGTGATCTACGGCCTGGCCGATTTCAACGGCAATCTGACCAGGGCGGACCTGAGGAGGGAGACGCCGTACAACACCTACCTCATCCCCGGCCTGCCGCCCGGCCCCATCTGCAATCCGGGCCGTGCCGCCCTGGAAGCGGTCCTGTATCCCGTCGAATCCGATGCCCTTTATTTTGTTTCGAAAAACGACGGCACCCATTTTTTTTCCACCAACCTGGCCGACCACAACCGGGCTGTGCAACGCTACCAACGCGGGCAGTAATCGCTTGGGGCAACCAGCAAACTAGGGGTCGCACCTATCCGCACACCAGACCTGTTATGCAGGGAGGGCGGCATCTTTGCGGGACGATAAAAAGGGGTAATCCGGGCAGGATGGTATCAAATGCCTTGTATTTAGCGCAATTAATGGTATGGTTTGCGGATAGTAGTAGAATGTGCGATATTCTGGAGGTTTAGATTTCCTCCAGGTGTTGTCTGTGAAAATAGTAAGCAATATCGCATGGATGGAACATTCAGTTCAAGACAAGGAGCAAGAGGGAGCAATGCTGAAAGGAACGGTTAAGTGGTTTAACGAGTCAAAAGGTTTCGGTTTTATCGAACAAGAATCTGGGAAGGATGTTTTTGTCCATTACTCTGCTATCGCTGGAGCAGGTTTTAAAACACTCAACGAAGGGGACAAGGTGCAGTTTGAAATCGTTGACGGACCCAAAGGCCCGGCGGCTGCCAACGTCACCAAGCAATAATTCAAATTGATTGTTCAAACCCGGCAGGCGGCCTCTGCCGGGTTTTTTTTGCCCACGGTACGGGGCCTGCCGTCTCTGGTAGGCGTCGCCGGCAAACAGTATGTCGAATATTTCTCCCGGTTGAACAAGCGTGAAAATAGCCCTTGTGCAGACCAACCCGGTTATCGGTGCCTTTGAACGCAACGTAAGGCAAGTCACCACCTGGATCGACAAGGCGAAGCAGGCTGGATGCGGACTGGCGATCTTTCCCGAACTGACCTTGTGCGGCTATCCTCCCCAAGATCTGCTGGAGCGCGCCGCTTTCCTTGAAGCCCATGACTGCGCCCTGGCCGCCCTGATCGAGGGGCTTTCCGGCATCACCTGCGTCGTGGGTGCCCTGGAGCGGCGTGAAGGTCCCGGCAAGCCGCTGTACAACGCCGCCTGGGTCATTGAGCAGGGCAAGGTACTCTGCCGGGCCCGCAAGCAGCTGTTGCCCACCTACGATGTCTTTGATGAGACCCGTTATTTCGAATCAGGAGATGCCTCCACGGTTTTTTCCCTGCATGGACGCCATTATGGCCTGACCATTGGCGAAGACATTTGGTGGGGCTGCGACAGCTACCATGCCAATCCCATGGCGAAAATGGCTGCCGGGCCAGTTGCTCCGGACTGTCTGATCAACATTTCCGCTTCGCCCTATTATCACGGCAAATTGCAGACCCGCCAGCAGATATTCAGCCAGGTCTGCCAGCAGCACAAGCTGTCTTTGCTGTATGCCAACCAGGTCGGAGGCCAGGATGGCCTGATCTTTGACGGCCATTGCCTGGCAATGACCCCGGCTGGCGCCTTAAGCAAAGTCGCCGCCGGTTTTGCCGAGGATATGCTGCTGGTCGACGGTGATGGGGGAGGAGGGTCGGGGAAGCGATTGCAGGACAGCCTCGCCTGCGTGGAGCAGGCGCTGGTGCTCGGGGTACGCGATTACCTGCACAAGACCGGCCACACCAAGGCTGTGCTCGGCCTGTCGGGCGGCATCGATTCGGCGCTCACCGCCGTGATCGCCTGCAAGGCCCTGGGTCCGGAGAACGTGCTCGGCGTGGCCATGCCGTCTCCATACACCTCAGAGCGATCCATTGACGACGCCCGGCAGTTGGCGCTGAACCTGGGCTGCGACTTTGCGATCATCGAGATCGCCGCCGCCATGGATGCCTACCGGACTGCCCTGACCCCCCTGTTTGCCGGGCTGGCGGAAGACACCACCGAACAGAACATCCAGGCGCGAATCAGGGGCAATTTGCTCATGGCAGTTTCTAATAAATTCAACAGATTGCTGCTATCGACCGGCAATAAATCGGAGATGGCCGTAGGTTACTGTACCTTGTACGGTGACATGAGCGGCGGCTTGGCCGTGATCGCCGATGTCCCCAAGACAATGGTGTATGACCTGGCCCGGCTGATCAACCGGGAGCGGGAAATCATTCCCGAATCGACTATCGTCCGGCAGCCAACCGCCGAGTTGAAACCGAACCAGTTTGATCAGGACGATCTGCCGCCCTATGCGGTGCTTGATGGAGTGCTCCAGGCCTACCTCGAAGATCAGAAGGATGTAGCGGACATTGTTGCCGGCGGCGTGGATGTCCGCCTGGTGCGGGATATTGTCCGCCGGATCAAACTCAACGAATACAAGCGCAAACAGGCGCCGCTCGGCATCAGGGTGACCAGCAAGGCCTTTGGTCCGGGACGACGCTATCCCCTGGTCCAGGGATTTGGGGAATGAGCGCGCAA
>WRKE01000241.1 GCA_009778235.1 Pseudomonadota bacterium | reverse complement strand
CCCGCCGAATAAAAAAAGCCCCTGGTAAAAATGCTTGATCCGGCCGGCCAGGTTGGGATCGGTGAGCAGGCAGCCGCCGGCAGGGGCGGGATAGTCGGTGATCCCGAGCCGGGCTGCCAGCCGCTTCTGCTCCCTGCGACCTCGGCCCGAAAAGCCGTGCAGCCGCTCCCGGTCCACCAACCCGTCCAGCTCCGCCCGGGTGGGTTCCATCAGCTTGGCGCAGAGTGGCCGCAGCAACAGGCCGGTGCATCCGGAATCGCGCTCGATCACCCGCAACGTATCCCGCCGCTGGGACATCGGCCGCTGCCCCAGCACCTCGCCGGTAAGGAGAAAGGAGGCGCCATAGGTGTCCATCAATTCGCGCGCCCTGGTCAGCATCAGAATCTTGCAGTCGATACAGGGGTTGAAATGCTTGCCAAAACCGTGGACCGGGTTATCCAGGAGGCGCAGATAGCCTTCACTGATATCGATCACCGAAACTTCCAGACCATATTTGCCCCGCATGGCCTCGGCATATTTTTTTTGTTCCCCCAGCAGATGATGATCAAAGAAGGGGGTGACGAACTTGAGCGCCATCACCCGCACCCCCTGGTCCGCCACTGTCCGGCAGGCCAGGATCGAATCCAGGCCGCCGGAAAACAGCCCCAATGCCACCGTCTCGCTCATACCGCGGCCTTTCCGCCCTTGCGCTCGATCAATTCACCCGCAAAGGCCAGGGTCCGGGGAGTGGGATGGTCGCCGCCCAGCATCCGCGCCAGTTCGGCGATGCGCTCTTCCCGCGCCAGGGGGTTGATCACGGTCCGGGTCCGCCCGGCCTCGACCCTTTTTTCCACCTTGAAATGGAGATCGGCGCAGGCAGCGATCTGGGGCAGATGGGTGATACACAGCACCTGATGATGGCCGGCCAGTTCGACGATCTTGGCGGCCACCGCCTCGGCGGCCTGCCCGCCGAGACCGGCGTCGACCTCGTCGAAGATAACGGTGTCGACCTGGTCACGCCGGGCCAGCAAACACTTCATCGCCAGCATCAACCGCGACAGTTCGCCGCCGGAGACGATACTGGCCAGCGGTTTCGGCGGCTCGCCGGGATTGGCGGAAAAGAGAAACTCCACCACATCGCGGCCGGTAGCGTGCATGCCGACCATGCCCATGCCCTCCGCCTCGGTCATGGTCACCCGGAAAACCACCTGGGAAAAACCGAGGGTGGCCAGCTCCCGCTCCATGTTCCGGGTCAGCCGCAGCGCGGCCTCCCTGCGGGCCTGGCTCAGCTCGACCGCCTTGACCAGGGCCTCGGTGGCCACCTCCTCCACGCGCAGCTCCATCTGAGCGATCTCCTGCTCCAGGCTTTCCAGCAGGGTCAAGGTGGCCTCGGCCCGTTCGGCAAAGGCGAGCACCTCCGCCAAGCTCGGACCATATTTGCGGCCAAGCTGTTTCAGTTCGGCCAGCCGCTCGGAAATGACCTCGAGGCGGAGCGGGTCGGCAACCAAATTTTGCTGGTATTTCTGCAGGCTTTCCGCCAGATCAGCCAGCTCATAGCCAGCGGAGGCGAGCCGCTCCGCCAGAGGACCCAGGCCGGGGTCGAGCCCTGTGGCCTGGTCCAACTGTTTTTTGATATCCACCAGATCGCCGCCGCGCATCGAAGCCAACCCTCGACTGGAGGCCCCGATCAGGCGATGGAGCGCATCCGCGCTCTTGAGCAGTTCGCGCTCCCGGGCCAGGCTCTCATCTTCCCCGGCCACGGGCTTGGCCTTGCGGATCTCGTCCAATTGGAAGCGGAGGAAATCGCGCTGCTGCTCCTTGTCCTGTTCTTTCTCCTGCAACTGCCGCAGCTCCGAGGACGCCTGCTGCCACCGCTGAAAGAGCCGGCTGAACTGCTGCCGCAGGCCATGGAGTTCACCGAAGGCATCGAGAAACTCAAGGTGATAGCGGCTGTTGAGCAACTGTTGTTGATCGTGCTGGCTGGCGATGTTGATCAGGCCCGCGGCCAGCTCAGCGGACAGCCGTCCGGTGATTGACTGATCATTGACGTAAATCCGTGACCGTCCGTCCTTGCCCAGTACTCTGCGGACGATGCACCCGCCTTCGTTCTTCAGGGAATGCTCGGTGAGCAGGGTATGCAGCTCGGCGTGATCCGGCCGAAGAGCGAACACCGCCTCGATTTCCGCCCGTTCACAGTCGCTACGCACCCATGAGGCCGCACCCCGGCTCCCGGCCAGCAGGTTGATCGCCTGGAGGATAATGGACTTGCCGGCCCCGGTCTCGCCGGTGAGCACGATCAAGCCGGTTTTGTGGGTGGAAAGATCGAGATGCAAGCCATCGATCAAGGCGAGATTGCGAACACGAAGTTCTTGTAACATCGTTATTTTCAGCCTTTAATTTTTCTTGGGCGCCGACATTCTCCCTTGACGCCCTGGCTCCAAGAATGTATCGTCTTGAAGATACATGCAAAATCAACCAACCGGAGAGGACAGATGATGGAGTTGCCCCACCTGAGCGCCAGCCTGGAAGATTACATAGAAAGCATCTATCACATCATCTCCGAAAAGCAGGTGGCCCGGGGCAAGGACATTTCCGCCCGGCTGTCCGTGAGTGGGGCGTCGGTGACCGAGGCGCTGCGGGCTCTGTCAAAAAGAGGCCTGATCAACTATGCCCCCTACGAAGTCATCACCTTGACCGCCGAGGGTCGCGACATCGCCTTGGATGTCATTCGCCGCCACAACTCGCTCAAGCAATTTTTCACCGACGTCCTCGCCCTCGATCTCCCCCTTGCCGAGGAAGGCGCCTGCAAGATCGAGCACACCGCTCCGCCGGAGATCATTGCCCGCATGGTCGATTTCATCCGCTTTCTGGAGGTCTGCCCCCGGGGCGGCAAGGATCTGATCGCCGGTTTCGCCAATTTCTGCCAGCGAGGGCAACCCGCCGAATCGTGCACCACCTGCATTTCCCACTGCATGGAGAATCAGGTCGGCGATCGGCTGGGCTGAACACCTAAGGAGCGCATCCGATGGTCATTGCCTGCCCCGCTCCCCGCGTCGCTATCTTAGCATACCCGGAAACCGGTGCAAGGGATACCTCTGATCGAGCGAGATGAAGAACGACCATGCCTGTATATGAATTCATCGCCCTGACCAGTGCCGGCAAACGATTCAAGGGGGTCATCGACGCCGATTCCCTGGCCGCGGCCAGGCAAAAAATCCGCGGCCAGGGCCACTACCCGGTGGAATGCAAGGAAACTTCGGCCAAGGCTTCCGCCGCCTCCTTGTTTTCACGGCAAATGCACCTGGGCCAGCCCATCAAGCAGCAGGAGGTCCATATCGCCACCCGGCAGCTGGCCACCCTGCTCGGAGCCGGCATTCCCCTGGTGCCTGCCCTCAACGGCTTGATCGAGCAGACCGGCAACCGGGTGTTCAAGACCGTGCTCGCCCAGATCAAGGAGGCGGTCAACGAGGGCAACCCGATGAGCGCTGCCCTGGCCGATCATCCCCGCCTGTTCTCCAAGATCTATATCAACATGGTGCGGGCGGGCGAGGCCTCGGGCTCGCTCGACGTGGTGCTCGAGCGTCTGGCCGAGTTCGGCGAAAATCAACACGCCATCCGCTCCCGGGTCAAGGCCGCCCTGCTCTATCCGCTGTTCATGGCCATCGTTGGCATAGTGGTGCTTTTTTTGCTGATCACCTTCATCGTTCCCAGCATCACCTCGGTATTCGAAGGCACCAAACAGGCCCTGCCCACCCCGACCATCATCCTCATCGCAATCAGCGCCCTGCTCAAAAAATTCTGGTGGCTGGTCCTGCTTGCGGCGCTGGGGGCGATAGTGGCCGGCCGTTGGTTCATTTCCACCCCTGCCGGCAGGCGGCGCTGGGACCGGCTCAAATTGACCGCTCCGGGGATACGCGACCTCAGCATCAAGACCGCCTCAGCCCGCTTCAGCAGGACCTTGGCCAGTCTGCTCGGATCCGGCGTCCCCCTGGTCACCTCGTTGCAGATCGTCAAGAATATCGTCGACAACGTTCTGCTGGCCGATCTGATCAACGAGGCCTGCAACGAGCTGGAGAAAGGTGCCAGCCTGTCTGGATTTTTCAGGGGTAACGAATGGTTTCCGCCAATGCTGGTGCAAATGATGGCGGTGGGAGAACAGAGCGGCACCCTGGACAAAATGCTCGCCAAGGCGGCGGAGGCCTACGAGAAGGAGGTGGAGGCCAAAATCCTGGCCCTGACCTCGATGATCGAGCCCATCATGATCCTGTCCATGGGCGTCTTGGTCAGCTTCATCGTCATCTCGATTCTGCTGCCCATTTTCGAAATGAACCAGTTGATCAGGTGACCCGGAAGACCTCCTCCAAGGTGGTCAATCCGGCCAGAACCTTGCGCAGACCATCTTGACGCAGGGTGGTCATTCCGGTGACCAGTGAGGCCAGGGCCTCTTTCTTGATCCGGCTGGCATCCGAGGTGGTCAGGATCAAACTCTTCATCTTCGGCGTCATGCTCATCAGTTCGTAAATCCCGATCCTGCCCTTGTAGCCCGTATGCAGGCACCCGGAGCAACCAGCCCCCCGGTACAGTTCCCGGCCGGCGAATTTGATCGGCGACAATCCAACCCGTTCCAAAAACGCGTTGGGCGGCACATAGGCCTCCCGGCAATCCGGACAGATTTTCCGCACCAGCCGTTGGGCCAGAATGGCGTTGACCGCCGAGGAAACCAGAAAGGGCTCCACCCCCATGTCAATCAGCCGGGTAATGGCGCTGGCCGCGTCGTTGGTATGCAGGGTGGAAAAAACCAGATGGCCGGTAAGGGCAGCCTGGATGGCGATCTCGGCGGTTTCCAGATCGCGGATCTCGCCCACCAGAATGACGTCCGGGTCCTGGCGGACGATGGTACGCAACCCATTGGCAAAGGTGAGCCCGATTTTGGGATTGACCTGCACCTGGCTGATCCCGTGCATCTGATACTCGATCGGGTCTTCCACCGTGATAATGTTGATATCCGGCTTGTTGATGATGTTCAAGGCCGAGTAAAGGGTGGTGGTCTTGCCGCTGCCGGTCGGGCCGGTGACCAGGACGATCCCGTGCGGGGCCTTGACCAGCTTGAGAAAATGTTCGAGGTCTTCCTTGAAGAAACCCAGATCAGTCAAGGGAACCAGGGAACTCGACTTGTCCAGCAGACGCATGACCACCCGTTCGCCGAAGGAGGTCGGCAGGGTGGACACGCGGATATCGACGTTCTTGTCGGCGATGCGGATTTCGATCCTCCCGTCCTGGGGGAGCCGTTTTTCGGCGATGTCCATCCTGGCCATGATCTTGACACGCGAGATCAGCTTGCCCTGGACATGGCGGGGCGGTGAATACATGTCGTAGAGAATGCCATCCACCCGTTTGCGGATCTTGACCCTATCTTTGTAGGACTCGATGTGGATGTCGCTGGCGTTGTCCCGCACCGCCTGGGATAAGACCAGGTTGACCAGCTTGATCACCGGGGCGTCGCTGGTGTCATCGAGCAGATCGGAGGTTTCCTCGATTTCCGAGAGGATCGACTCGGGATTTTCTTCGTCCACGTCCTGCATGACCTGGTCGGCAACCTCCTTCCGAGTCATGTCGTAGGCCGAGTGGATGGCCACGAACACCTCGCTTAAGGAGGTCAGCACGGTCTTGATCCCTTCCCAGTGAAGCCGCCGCTGGAGATCATCCAGTTGCTGGAAATGGAAGGGCTCGGCCATGGCAATGAAGGAGTCGGAGGGGGACGCGATGGGCACCATCTTGAATTTCTTAAGAAATCCGATAGAGACCTGAGAGACGAAGAAGGGCTCGAAATCGGTGGGAAGGGTGTGGAGTACCTCCAGCCCGCATTGCAGGCTGCGCGCGCTGAGCAGATCGTTCTCGCTGATCTTGCGTAGCTGAAAGAGGATCTCGCCAATCCGGCCGCCTTTTTCCCTTTGCACGGCCAGAGCGGCCTCAATGCTTTCGGCGGAGATGCTGAAGTCTTGCTGAAGGATTTCACCGAGCAGGCGCATGCCCCCTCTCCTCTTATTCCGGGAAAAACCTATTCATTGCCCAGGTGCCATCATCCCTGCCGCCTGATCCGTTCATTTCTGCTGTACCCGCTGCAGCCCTGCCTGGGCCGCCCCGCGCAGCGGATCGGCGGCGGCCGGGCCATCTTCCTTCGGGACTGGCTGGGCCAGAATCAGCCGGTACAGGTTTTCCGCCTCGCTCCATTTGCCTTCGCGCTCGCAGACCTGCGCCAGGTTGAACATGGCAGCAACGTTATTGGGATTGATCTTCAAGGCCTGGGTGAAATACTCCCGGGCCCGGCGCAGGTCGTTCTGCTGGAGTTTGGCGAATCCGATATCCGCCAGGGCCACGCTGTGGTCGGGATTGGCCACTGGATGAAAAAACTGGTCAGCGGGGTCCCCCGGATCTCTGTGCACTTCTTCCATCGTATCCCGCTTCTTCTGATACAACTCGGCAAGTTCGGCCGGATTCTCGACAATGTGCGGGGTGATGAAGATGTACAGATTGGTTTTTTCCCTCAGGTTGCTGTGCGATTTGAACAACCACCCAAGCAGGGGAATATCGCCGAGCAAGGGCACCTTGTATTCGCCAATGGTATCATCCTGGCCGATCATGCCCCCAATCACCACGGTTTGTTCGTTATGGACCACCACGGTGGTTTCCGCGGTCCGCTTGTAGGTGGTGGGGGTGGTAGTGTTCGTCGAATCCTTGAGTTTGATCACCTCCACTCCTATCTCCAGGCGCATCACCTCCGCCTGATTGACCTGAGGCGTGATGGTCAAACTGGTGGCCACGTCCTTATACTCGTAGTTGGTATAGTCCTGCTGGGTGCCCGAGGTGGTATTCTTGCTGGTGATGTACGGCACGTTCTCGCCGACTCTGATCGTGGCCTTTTTATTGTCGGTGGTCAGAATCTGCGGGGTGGCGATAACATTGACATCGGAGTCGCTTTTATAGGCATTGACCACGGCACCGATATTCTTGAAAGTAACCCCGCCGATACTGATGCCCCTGTCCATCACCCCCAAAGAGACGCCCGGCGGCAGCGTACCCGCCCCCAACGTGCTGAGGTTCGGATAGGCATTGCCGGCGCCCCAGCCGCTAAAGCCGCCGATGACCGAGCCGTTGCCGCCGGCCCATTCAACGCCGATATTGAAGTCTTTGGTGACATTGACCTCCATGATCAGCGCTTCGAGATACACCATCCTCCTGGGGATATCGAGTTTCTTGACGATCTCCTCGACCGCCTCGTATTCCTCCTGGGGGCCGGTGACAATCAGGGCGTTGGTCGCGGAATCGGCGACCACCTTGATCGTCTTGGCAAGGGTCGAGCCACCGAGAGATCCCGCGCCCGTCACCCCGCTGCCTTTGGTTCCGGTCAAATCGTCGGGCAGATTCATCAACACCTTGACCAACTCATCCGCCTTGGCATGCTGCAGATAAATCAACCGCAGGTTGCCCCCCTTCTTGGGCGCGTCTTCATCCAGTTTGGCAATCAAGGCCCGAACCCGCTGCATGGCCGATTTGGAGGCCATCACGATCAAGGCATTGGTGCGGTCAAAGGGGATCACCTTGACGGTCTCGGTGCGCATGCCTTTCTGCGCGGGCCCGCCCGCGAACAGCTGGCTGACCGCCTTGGACACGCTGTCCGCCGAGGTCCGGTGCAAGGGGATGACCACCATTTCCTCCGCGTCCGAAGGCACATCCACCGCCCGGATGATCTCCAGCAGCCGGGCGATGTTGGTCTGGTAATCGGTGATGACCAATATGCTCGAGCTGGGGTGGGCGACCAGCACACTGCTTTTCGACACCAGCGGCGCCAACAGGTTCTTTATCTCCTCGGTAGAGGCATACTTGAGGGAAACGATCTGAGTGACGATCCGGTCATCGGCCGAAAGCGGCTCGCCGTCGCGCAAGGTAAGGATATTCTTGGTCCGCGCCGTCATCGAAGGCACGATCTTGGTCACCGATCCGCTCGGCACCGCGGCATAACCGTGCACCTCAAGCACCGACTCGAACACCCGCCAGGCATCCTCCTCGGATATCCTGGTGGGCGAGATCACCGTCACCTTGCCTCTAACCTCGCGGTCCACCACGAAGTTTTTCTGGGTCAGCTCGCTGATGTACTTGATGAACACATTGATATCAACATCGTTGAAATCGATAGTGACGAACCGCTGCCCGCCGCCGCTCTGTTGAACGACTTTCGGGCTGGCCGCCTCCAATCGTGGCGCTGAAACGGCCAGAGCAAGGAAAAGCGCCAACAGGATGCCGATAAAACAGGAGGATGTTCTCATAATCGTTCACATGACAGATGGGCGGCTGTTTCCAGCCCCCATGCAGATTCCAATGTTCCGCTCGAACCGGGT
>WRKE01000240.1 GCA_009778235.1 Pseudomonadota bacterium | reverse complement strand
AACTTGGGGTTGTAGCCGCCGCGGGGGGCGAGAAAGGCGATCAGCGGCGGCCGCCACAGTGGGCTGGTGATAAAGAGCAGCGCCGGCAGCAGCCAGAGGAGATTGCGGGGATTTTTGATCATCGGTCAAACTTGGCCTGCATCCGTGTTAGATTGCCCTGGGCCTCGAGGATGAGATCGCAGACCTCGCGCACCGCTCCCCGGCCGCCGCTGCGCTCAGTGGTGTAATGGACCCGTTGATGGAGCTCGGTCACCGCATTGGCCGGGGCAACGGCGAAGCCGACCCGGTTGAGCAGGGGCAGGTCCATCAAGTCGTCTCCCATGTAGGCGGTCTGCGGCGGCCTTAAGCCGGTGGCCTTGAGGATCGACTCGTAGGCAATCAATTTATCCTGTTGGCCCTGGAGGACATGGGCCAATTTCAGGTCGCGGGCGCGGCGCTCCACTGCCTCGGAACTGCGGGCGGTGATGATCCCCACCGCCACCCCGCTGTCCTGGAGCAACCTGAGGCCCAAGCCGTCTTGGGAATTGAAGCTTTTGGCCTCACCGCCGGCGGAGACATAGATCAGGGAACCGTCGGTGAGCACGCCGTCGACATCGAGCAGCAGCAGTTGCACCTGCCGGGCCCTGGGCAGGGCCGCCTGCCAGGCACCACTCCGTTCCTGGGGCCGGTTGCGCTCCATGGCCCGACTGCGTAGCGCCTCGGTCAGTTCGCAGTCGGTGGGGTACATTGCCCCGGGTCTGCCGCAATCCTGCTCAGCCATCGGTGACTCCGGATACGGCCCGGCGCACCGCCAACAACTGCTTGAGCAAAGGCTCCACCTCGGTCAGGGGCAGGGAATTGGGCCCGTCGCACAGGGCCTTGTCCGGGTCGGGATGGACCTCTAAAAACAGGCCGTCGATCCCCACCGCCATTGCCGCTCTGGCCAGGACCGGGATAAACTCGCGCTGGCCGCCGGAGCACAAACCGGCGCCGCCGGGCAACTGGACCGAGTGGGTGGCGTCGAACACCACCGGAAAACCCAGGGCACGCATGACTGGCAGGGAGCGCATGTCCACCACCAGGTTGTTATAGCCGAAGCTGGCGCCGCGCTCGGTGAGCAGAATCTGCTCGCTGCCGGCGCCGCGCACCTTGGCGACCGCGTTGGCCATGTCCCAGGGCGAGACGAACTGCCCCTTCTTGATATTGACCACCTTGCCGGTACGAGCCGCAGCCACCAGCAGGTCGGTCTGGCGGCAGAGGAAGGCGGGAATCTGAAGAATGTCGAGCACATCGGCGACCATTTCCGCCTGGGACGGCTCGTGGATGTCGGTCAGCACCGGCACTCGAATCTCCTCGCGCAGCCGGCCGAGAATGCGTAGCCCCTTTTCCGGGCCAGGTCCGCGGAACGAGGTAAGCGAGGTGCGGTTCGCCTTGTCAAATGAGGCCTTGAACACGTAGGAAACACCCAAGCGGGCGGCAATGGCCTGCATCTCCAGGGCAATTTCCCTGGCGAGTTCGGCCCCTTCCAGCACGCACGGACCGGCGATCAGCAACAGGGGAGCCCCGGGGCCGATGCTGATCGGTCCGGCAGGGGTGGAAGTGAGGTGAATGGTGGCGGTCATTTCAGGGGCGGCTGCCTTTGCCGGAGGCCATGGCGGCTTTGATGAAATCCCGGAACAAGGGATGGGGCTGCATCGGCTTGGACTGAAACTCGGGGTGGAACTGGCAACCCAAGAACCAGGGATGGCCGGCCAGTTCGATAATCTCCACCAGATTGCCATCCGGCGAGGTACCGCTGACAATCAAGCCGGCCTCCTCCAATTGTGCCCGGTAGGCATTGTTGAATTCATAGCGATGGCGGTGGCGTTCGCTGATCTCTTCCTGGCCGTAGGCCCTGGCGGCGATGGTGCCTGGCTTGAGGCCACAGGGATAGGCACCGAGCCGCAGGGTGCCGCCCATATCGGAATTGTGGTCGCGCTTTTCGATCTTGCCCGTACGAAAATCGAACCACTCGGCCATCAGGTAGATGACCGGGTGCAGGGTCGCCGGGTTGAACTCCACCGAATGCGCCCCTTCAATGCCCGCGATAGTGCGGGCAAACTCGACCACCGCCAGCTGCATCCCCAAACAAATACCTAAAAACGGGATATTGTGTTCCCGGGCATAGGTCACGGCCCGGATCTTGCCTTCCATGCCCCGGCTGCCGAAACCGCCGGGTACCAGGATGCCGTCGCAGTTGGCGAGCTTCTCCAGATCCGTGCCCTCTTCCAGGCCGTCGGCATTGATATACTGCAGGGCCACCTTGGCATCGTTGGCGATGCCGCCATGGACCAGGGCTTCGTGCAGACTCTTGTAGGATTCCTTTAAATCGACATATTTGCCGGTGATGCCGATGGTCACCGTGGCCTTGGGATTCTTGATCCGGCGCACCAGCCTCTCCCATGGCTCAATGTTGGGCGCCCCGGTCCAGATCCCCAGCTTTTCGAGGATGCGGTCATCGATCTCTTCCTGCCTGATCCTGAGCGGCAGCTCGTAGATACTCTCCACATCCACGGCTGAAATGACCGCGTTGGCGTCGACGTTGCAAAACAGAGCAATCTTCTTCTTCAGTTCGTCGGTGAGCGGCGCCTCGGTCCGGCACACGAGGATGTCGGGCTGGATGCCCGAGGCCAGCAGCTCCTTGACCGAGTGCTGGGTCGGCTTGGTCTTCACCTCGCCGGCGGTCTTGATGTAAGGCACCAGGGTCAGGTGGATGAACAGGGTGTATTCCCGTCCCAGGTCGGTACGGAGCTGGCGGATTGCCTCGATGAAGGGCAGCCCTTCTATATCACCCACAGTACCGCCGATCTCGATGATGGCCACGTCGGCGCTGCCGTCCAACTGGACGATCGCCTCCTTGATTTCATCGGTGATGTGGGGGATGACCTGGACCGTGCCGCCCAAATACTCGCCGCGCCGCTCCTTCATGATCACCGAATAGTAGATGCGGCCCGAGGTATAGTTGTTCTTCTTCCCCATGAGCGCGTTGGTGTAGCGTTCGTAATGCCCCATGTCGAGGTCGGTCTCGGCGCCATCGTTGGTGACATAGACCTCACCGTGCTGAAAGGGGCTCATGGTGCCGGGATCGACGTTGATATAGGGATCGAGCTTCTGGAAGGTCACGGTCAAGCCGCGGGATTCGAGCAGTGCGCCGATGGAGGCCGCCGACAACCCCTTGCCCAGGGAAGAGAGGACGCCGCCGGTAATAAAAATGAATTTGGTTTTTTTACTTAAGGAAGCTTGCATACACGTATACCTTTCAGGCGCAGGAAAACAGCGAGGGAGGCGGCCAGGCCGCCAGACGAACGATTGGAGTAAAACTATACACGATCCCCCCCCTCTTTACAAGTCGGGGCACAATGAAAACCAATCAAAAACATGTTGATTTTACTGTCAAAAACAAAAAAATCATCTCGGACGCCCACCACTTATCCCCCATCCCACAACCGGCGGGTCAGCGCGACCAGGCAATGCTGCTGCCCCTTGGTTAAGGGGGTGAAGGGTGAGTTGTCGTAGGTGGTCTCGCGGTTTTCCACCACCAGTACCTTGGCGTCCGGGCTTAAGGTATGGGTGTGCCAGACCGCCTGTCTGACGTTATACACCAGTCCCGGCTGGAGATCCTCGGCATGGATTTGGCTGACCGCATCCCGGCCTTCACCGACAAACAGGATGCAGCGACCGGACAGCAGGACAAACACCTCGTCGGTCTCGTTGTGGCGCTGCATCCGGGTGAGGCGTTCCGGCTGCAGGTCGGCGCTGTAATTGAGCACCGCCACCCGCCAGGTGCCGAAATCGACCAGGGGTTGGTATCCGCAGCCGTTATACTCGCATATTTCTAGAAGTTCGTGATTCATGGCCATGGTCTTCGGACAAGTCGAATTCTGGGGTTGGTGGGGTGCTCTGGATTAAAACCAAAAAGATGAAAATTTCTATCATCCCGGCCAACGGGGCTGCAAGAAAAAGGTAGAGTTCCCTGGCCGAAGAAGGACGCCCCAGGTGTCGATATCTCGGAAATGTTAGGTTTTTATTGACGTTGTCATCTTCTTGCAGGTATACATCGACAATTGATCCTTCCTTGTCCTTCATTCTTTTTTCGAGGCCGATCTATGCATACATTTTCCCGTTTTTTTCTTGCCGTTGCCCTGGCCGGCGTCCTTCTTTTTCAAGGAGGCTGTGGCCCGAAACCGGTTTCTCCTTACGCCGGAGGGGGCTCAGGTACCGCCGACAGCACGAACGACAACCGAGTGGGCAATATTACCGAGGAAATGGGGCAGGGAACCGATGCCGGTTATGGCGGGGTTGAAGGGCTCGACCACACTGGTCGCGGCAGTTCCGGCAGCCTGAGCGGCGATGCCGACTCGAAGAGCGATGTCTACAAGCGCGAACACGGCCGCTGCTCGCCCGAGTTCAAGCCGATCTACTTTGACTACGACCAGTCCAAAATCAAGGGTGAACAGATCCCGGCCATGGAGCACAACGGCACCTATTTGCGAAACAATCCCTCGGCCCGGGTGTTGATCGAAGGTAACACCGACTATCGCGGCACCAACGAATACAACCTCGCCCTGGGCGAGCGGCGCGCCGAAGCAGCCAAAAAATACCTGCGCGAATTCGGCATCGACGCAAGTCGGATCCGCACCATCAGCTACGGCGAGGAACGACCGCTGTTTACCGGCACCAGCGAAGATGATTACGCCCACAATCGGCGAGACGACTTCATCCTCGAATAACCAACCTGCTCACTGATTCACCCAAGCCAGGGGAGGGCCGGCCGCTCTCCCTTGGCTTTTTTCTCCTCCTTCCTCCTGTTCCCCCTCACCGCCCACTTTGCCCGAGTTTTCTTTCTCCTTGACATGCTAATAATTATTAAATACATTTAATAAAAATTTTTAAATAATGGCTATGGATAAGCAGCTACGAATGACGCATCAGCGCGAGGTCATCCTCGAAGAATTGCGGCGGGGCAAAACCCACCCGACGGCCGATGATCTGTACGAGCGGATCAAAAAGAAATTGCCGCGGGTGAGCCTGGCCACGGTCTATCGGAACCTGGAAATACTGTCCGCGACGGGCCTGATCAAAAAATTGGAGATCAGCGGCCGCCAGAAACGGTTCGATTGGGATCCGAATGACCACGACCACGTGCACTGCATCCAGTGCCAACGGGTCGACAACATCACCCTTGCCGCCCCGCCCCCCCTGGTGGAGTCAATGCACCAGGGGGGATACCGGATCACCGGGTGCCGGATCGAATTCTCGGGCCTGTGTCCCAAATGTGCAAGTCGACAAGAAAAGCATCAATTGAAAGGAGAAGGTTCCATGCCCTGCTCATCCTGCAGCGTTCCCAAACTCAGCGATACCCAACGACAAGTCCTCCACGCCCTGGCCAACAGCTCCGAGTCCTGTGGCAGCAAGGAGCTGGCCGCCGCAACCGGCCTGGAATCGAAGCAAATCAGTTGCCAGCTCACCGCCCTGAAAAACAAGGGATATGTTGCCAGCCCTGCCCGTTGCAAATATGCGATCACCGATCAGGGCAAGGAAGTGCTCGGATAAGCATCCCACCATCGTCTCTGTTGTTCCAGCCCCAGGATTTCATCGGCAGGTACCGGCTGAAATTTTGGCATTTACGCTATTGGCCATGGAACAACACGCCCGTTGGCAAAGGGAGAAACGCCCTTTTCCCCGCTGAATAAGATGGTTAATGTTGTTTTGTTCAGGCCGGTTCTGGATGGCCTGGAGCGCCCCTGACCACACAATTTTCTCAATCTATCAGGAGGAAAAAGCAGTGACCCAGAAAAACCAAGTGTATAAATGCGCCATCTGCGGCAATATGATCGAGATCCTTCATGCCGGGGCGGATGCATTGGTCTGCTGTGGCCAGCCCATGGGCCTGATGGCTGAAAACACCGTCGATGCTGCCAAGGAAAAGCACGTACCGGTGATCACCAAAGTGGCCGAGGGCTACAAGGTATCGGTCGGCGCTGTTGCCCATCCCATGGAAGAAAAACACTTGATCAAGTTCATCGAACTGATTGCCGACGGTAAGGTCTATCGCCAGGAGCTTGCTCCGGGCCAGACCCCTGAAGCCATTTTTTGTATCCAGGCAGAGCGGGTCTCTGCCCGTGAGTATTGCAACCTGCACGGCCTGTGGAAGGCCTGATCCCATTCACCCTTAGGAGGTAAAGACCATGAAAAAATATACTTGTGTCGTCTGTGGATACGAATATGACCCGGCCGCGGGAGATCCTGACAACGGCGTTGCCCCCGGCACCGCCTTTGAGGCCATTGCCGATGATTGGACCTGTCCGCTCTGCGCGGCCGACAAGGATCAGTTCGAAGAGGCCTGATCCCCGCCCGACAGATTTCGTTGTGGAGATCACTGTTCGTTGTGGAGATCACTGCGGCAGCCCTCCAACGGGTTCCATGCCCCAGCTTCTCGTCCAGGTGCCTGTCCTTTCAGCTAGCATCCAGTGAAACGCGGTCATGCAAAATGGTGAGTCCCGGTTCAAGGTGTCGAACCGGGACTCCCAGCAGGTCAGAAAGTTGAAGTTGTGATTTGATACGGATATATTTCAACCCGGATTAACCGCCCGTACATCTCCGTTCTTCC
The DNA here is from genome assembly GCA_009778235.1 of Pseudomonadota bacterium. Classification (GTDB taxonomy): domain Bacteria; phylum Desulfobacterota; class Desulfobulbia; order Desulfobulbales; family Desulfobulbaceae; genus Desulfobulbus. The sequence continues at coordinate 1,706 of WRKE01000240.1, read as the reverse complement.
CGCCCGCCGATCAGATCGACCGTACAGCACCAGGGCTGCCGCTCCGACCATGATCAGGCAGCGCCTTGCAGGGCCAGGCTGATCTTTGCCAAAACTACCTGTTCGTCGATGGGTTTGGGCATGTGGTCGTTCATGCCGCTGGCCAGACACCTGTCGATGTCTTCCTTAAAAACATTGGCCGTCATGGCGATAATGGGGATGGTTTGGGCGTGGGGATGGGCCATGTCCCGGATGGTACGGGTCGCCTCGAATCCATCCATCACGGGCATTTGCAGGTCCATGACGATGAGATCGTAGCGCTCGGGCTGCTGCTCAAACATCTGCGTCGCCTCAACGCCGTCAGCCGCGGTGTCGATCTGGATACCTGTCTGCTCCATCAGGGCGATAAAAATTTCGCGGTTGAGGGCCACATCCTCGACCAACAGCAAGGTAACGCCGGAAAAGTCCGGAACCTCCGGGTCGGCTTGATGTTCGGCCACCGCCTTGCTTGCCCCGCCTTCAATCGTCTCCCGGATAGCCTTGGTGATGAGGGAAGGAAACAGAGGAGTGGGCAGAAAACGGCGGATGCCGAGTTCCGCCGCGGCCTGCTCCATTCCGGACCATTCCGAGAAGGGCGCCACCATGATCACCGTTTCCGGCTGCACCTGCCCTTGCAGCCGGCGCAGGAATTCCAGGCAGGACAGGTCGGGTAACTGCGCAGCGATGAAGATGGCGTGGTAGGGCTGTCCGCTCGCCTGCGCCTCACTCAACAACCGGGCAGCGGCATCGCCGCTTGCCGCGGCTCGACACTCGCCGATCCCGAGTGTTTCGGCAACCATCAGGAACAGGGCGCGCGTTTCCTCATCGCCGCTTGCCGCCAGAAGACGCATGTCTCCAGGCTGGATGTCTCCGCTAAACTGAGATGTGGCCTGGGCAGAAAGCCGTTCTAATTCCACGTCGAAAAAAAAGGTTGAACCGTGACCCGGTTGCGACTCCACCCACATCCGGCCGTTCATCTTTTCCACAATGGTCTTTGATATGGCCAGGCCCAGACCTGTTCCGCCAAAACGGGCGGCAATGCTGGTGTCCGCCTGCTCAAAGGGGTTGAACAGGCGACTGACCTGCTCTGGTGTCATGCCGATACCGGTGTCCGACACCGTGAAGCAGAGGACACTCCGGTCATCCGTACGGGTCGATTCGGTCACGGACAGGCTGATTTCGCCGTTGTCCGGCGTAAATTTAACGGCGTTGGCCAACAGATTGGTGATCACCTGGGAAAGACGGAGTTCATCGCCGGTATAGCTCCGGTGTAGATTCCGCTCGAGCCGCACCCGGAGCAGCTGGTGTTTTTGCTCGGTTTTGTCGACGATCAGGTTACAAATCTTGATCAACATCTCTTCAAGATTCAGCGGCCCGTAACCCAGTTCAAACTTGCCCGCCTCAATCTTGGACATGTCAAGGATGTCATTGATCAATCCGAGCAGGTGCGCGGCCGAGGCACCGATGGCATCAAGGCAGTAGCGAAGCTTGGCCTGGTCGTCCGAGTGTTCGGCGATCTTGCCCATGCCGATGATGGCATTCATGGGGGTGCGCATCTCATGGCTCATGCGGGAAAGGAAATCGCTTTTTGCCCGGCTGGCGTACTCCAGCTCGTGGGTGCGCACCGCGACAATGTTCTCCAGGTTTTTGCTCATTCTCCGGTTTTTGACCAACAGGAAAAAGACCGC
>WRKE01000239.1 GCA_009778235.1 Pseudomonadota bacterium | reverse complement strand
GGGCCAGCCGCGCTCCATGCCGGCCAGCCGATCGATCAGGTCCTGGACCCTGGCCGAGTCCGCCGGGAAAGACCCGGCCTCGGGCAACAGCCACCTGTTTTCATTCTTTTTCAGCGCCAGATGGTGCCCCTCGCCGTCTTCGAGCAAGACCTCATCGACCTCGGCCGCCTTGAAGGCAAGCAAAAGACCCTTTTCGGGCCGCGCCGTCCCGGCGCGGTCAAGGGCGCGGAAGGCCACCACCAGCCCGATCTGCGCCAGCAACAGGATCAAACATCCCACAATCAATCGTTTCATGGTCATGCCCTCCCGGCGATCGACATCAGTTCACGCCGCCGCGACCTGGTCCGGATAAGCCGGTGCAGACCCCAGACCACCAGCAGGCCGACGGCTGCCAGGCCATAGTTGAGATATTCCCACCACATCCGTTCCTCCTTGTCCATGGGCAACAGGGTTCGGGCAAAATGGCCCCGACCCTGGATGGAAAGCAGATCGCGGTCCGCCAGCGACCAATCGATGCAGTTGGTCACCAGTTGGAGTGGATTGAGGTAGCGGCTGCCGCTTGCGCCGGAAGCCAACTCCAGGCTGGTGTCGGCCAGGAAGGTATTGGATGCCAAAAGAATGATCCGGGCCGAATCCGATGACCGTTCCAGCACCCTGCCGATCACCTCGGGCTTGGCTGGCTCCGTCTCGGTATTTTTTTTATTCCTGGGATCGCTTGGGTCTGCCGGCGGCGGTTGTTGCTCCTTTTTGGCCCGCTGAATGGCCTCCTCAAGCAAAGGCGAGGTTTTGCCCTTGAACCTGGAATCAAAGACGCCCTCCACCAACACGGCCAGCAACTGGCGGCCGGCGGGTTCGCCTTGAGCAAAGCCGGCTTGGCCGTAGCGGTTAAAATCGGGCTGAATATCGATGGAATCAGACAGCCAGGCATTTTTTGAGCTTTCCAGCAGCCGCACTACCTGACGCCCCTTATTCTGTTCGCTGTCCACCTTGATCGGCGAGGCCCAGGTCATGGACAACTGGTCAAGGCCGGTGAGCAGGCCGCTGTCCCGATTCATGCCGTCATTCCTGATGTCGATGAAATAGGGATAGTTGAGCAGATAGGTCTCGCGAACGGTATAGCCGCCGGCCTGCCGCTCCACCGGCACCGGAAAGGCTCCATTCTGCGGGTCGAGCACCAGGCTTTTTTGTACTTTGATCCCGTAGCCTGCCAGCCAGTCGGCCAGTCCGCTCTGCTTTTCCTCGGCGCTGATCCGTCCCTGGAAACCGACATCAAAGGGGGCGGTGGCCAGGATCACGGTGCCGCCCTGCATGAGGAACTGATCAATGGCAAACACCTGTTTTTCCTGAAGCCGTTCAGGGGCGGCCACCACCAGGATATCCGCCTCCGGGTCCACCTGTCCGGTGCTCGGATCAACGGGTTTGACCCGATGCTCCTGCTCAATGAAGCCCTGCAGCAGTTGGAAGGTGTTGTTCTGTCCTGACATGCCGAATTGAGCCATGCCAGGATTGGCGGCAGGCACGGACAGGGCCACGGTCTTGAGCATACCCTTGGAAAAACGCTTGAGCCCGGCGGTGATGGCGGCCTTCAGCGCCGCCTTGTCCAGGGCCGCGGGCAGGGTTATTTGTATGTCCTGACCGCCACTCTCCAAGGTCATGTAGAACCAGAAGGTCTGAGGTGACAACAGACCGGCCATCATCGGCTGCATGCCGAATTTCTGGTTCAACTGCGTAGCCAACTGACCGCCCCCCTCATCGGGATCATTGATCTCGATCATCAGCTTATCGCCGGCCTGCTGTTTGAACTCGGCCAGGACCGCGTCCAGCGATTTTTTTAATTCAGCCAACTGTTGCGGCAGCCGGGCAGGGGGCGAGATATAGCCGTGGAAGGTCACTGGCCCGTTGATCGCGGCAAAAAGGTTGCCGCCGCTCTGGTAGCTGTAGAGCACCTTCTTGATCATTCGGGTTATGTCGTGCTCCGGATTGCGGAGCTCCACCGCCAATTTGGTGTCGCCCTCACTCTTGATCTCGATCAGATCCCGAAACCCAAGGGTGGCGTACTCGTCGCCGTACTTGATCAGGATGTCGAAATAGGAATTGGTGACCGCGGTCTGGTAGCGGGAAGCAGTCTGGAAAGGAACAGGCCGGATCCCATACTTTTCACCGGCCTCCTGCTCCAGCTCGGGTTTTTCCTGAGGATCGACGAATTCAACCTTGACCCGGCCCTTGCCGGCCACCTCGTATTCGCGCAACAAGTCGCGGAGCTGCGGCTGCAAAGGAGCCAGGAGCGGATGGGTCTGGGCCGAAAAATAGCCCCGAATCAACAGCGGTTCCTGTAACCGCGCCAGATAGGACCTGGTGGCGGGTGAAATCGAATAGATGCTCCCCTGGGTCAGATCAACACGCAGTATGCCCAGCGGCGCCAGCCACAGATTGAGCAGGAAAAAATTGGCCACCAGCAGTCCAGTCAATACCCGCCAACGGCGATGCGCCGGGTTGACCGGATTTCCGGCCCAGCGCTGCCGCTCCAGGGTGTAGACATTGAGGGTTAAAAAGATGGCGGTCAGGCTCAGGTAATAGGCCAGGTCACGGAGGTCGATCACCCCCCGGGTAATGGAGGCGAAACGGGACCCAGCGCCGATCAGTTTAAGCAACTCCCCAACCTGGCTGCCGAAAAAGGCGGTCAGGGTATTGGCCCCCACCAGATAGAGCACGGAGCAAATCAAGGTGGTGACAATCAGACTGACGATCTGGCTGTTGAATTGGGCACTGACAAACAGGCCGATGGCCAGATAGGCCGCGGCCAGGCACAAACTGGCGAGATAACCGCCCAGGACCGGCCCCCAATCGAGTTGGCCGAGCAGAGAAACCGTTATGGGCAGCGGCAGGGTCAACAGCAGGCCGATGGCGACCAGGCCAAAGCAGGCCGCGAACTTGCCGCCGACCAGGGTTGGCAGCCCAACTGGTGCGGTCAAAAGCGGCTCCAGGGTACCAGCCCGGTGCTCCTCTGACCAGATGCGCATGGTGATGGCGGCCGAGAGGAAAATCAACAGCAGGGGCATCCACTCGAACATCGGCCGTACATCGGCAATATTGCGACTGAAAAAGGTTTCCACCCAGAAAAAGATGAACAGGGTGGCGGCCAGAAAGGTTCCGAAAAAGATGAAGGCGGCGGGCGTGGCGAAAAAGACGGCCAGCTCCCGACCGGCGACCTTGCGCAGGGTTCTCATTGTTCCCTTCCTCCAGTCGTATTGATTTCACTAAATATTTTTTCCAAATTACGCGATTCCGGGGCCAGGCCATACAAGGGTCTCCCCTGGCCGACCACGGCGGCGGCCACTGCCGACGCCAGATCCTGGGCAGCCATGGCAGTGGAGAGGGCATAGCTGCACCGGCCGTTTTCAGCACTCAAGACTTCAACCGCATCGACCCCCTCCACCCCGGCCAGCAGGACATCGGCCCCGGCACCGGTGGTCACCACCAGCCGTTGCCCGATCGCCAGTTCGGCCAGGCGGGCATCCACCACCTTGCGGCCGCGCTGCACAATGATCACCCGGTCACAGACCGCCTGCACCTCCTGGAGGATATGGGTGGAAATCAGCAAGGTCGATTCCCGGGCCAACTCCCTGATCAGGCTGCGCATATGCTGAATCTGGGTGGGATCGAGCCCGTTGGAGGGTTCGTCTAAGATGAGTATTTTCGGGCGATGCAAGATAGCCTGGGCCACCCCGACCCGCTGGCGGTATCCGCGCGACAGGGTGGCGATCTGCTGCCCGGCCTTGTCGGTCAGCGCGGTCCGCTCAAGGGTCTCGCGCAACAGCGGCCCCAGGTGGTTGGCCCCTACTCCGTGCAGGATTGCCTGGTACTCGAGGAAGCCAGCCACGGTCATCTCCGGATAGAGTGGGCAGTTTTCCGGCAGATAGCCGATAAGTGACTGGATGGCGCGCCGGTTGCCGGCCATGTCCAGACCATTGATCTGGATGGTGCCGCCGGTCGGTTCGAGAAAGCCGGTCAGCATCTTCATAATCGTGGTTTTGCCGGCGCCGTTGTGGCCGAGCAAGCCGACAATCTCACCGGCTTTGATCACAAACGAGACATCATCGACCGCAGTATGCGGTCCATAGGTTCGAGTCAGATGGTCGACTTGGATCATAATGATCTCCTCATACTCAAAAGAATACAAAAAAACTGGGCACAGCGCCGCGGCGGTCCAGGGAGCGAACCGGTTTATATTTTTGCAAGAATATATTTATTTTTTCATTAAAATTCAAGGCGTTGCCAACTCAATCAACTGCATTGGCAAAAGAAAACGATATCAGGCGGACAAAGGAGGCGGGCGGTTACCGAACTGGTTTGGCGCGGGCAGAGACGGGAAAGGCACCTGGCGGCGCCGGTAATGATAGACGAACACATGGGGCATGGACAATCAAGCCAACGAAGCGCAATCATGGTGTGCGGGTCAATCCGGGACACACCATAACGCAGGGTTGATGCTTGTCAACCAAGCAGAAACATTTCTCCAAAAAAGGCGGGGGCCTGATCAGCAGGTGTTTTTGCCGCCTGAACGGTGGCCAAAGAGAGGAAGCCGAGCGAAAAAGACCCTCCGCTCAAAACAAACGCTTGTCACTGTCCTGGCCGCAGACCAGGCCGGCCCCGGAATGGGGTTGGTACACTTCGAGGACGCCTGGTTCAGGCATATAAATGAGGTTATACATATTCCTGGAATACCAATACCCTGCCCGCTGGCCGTCGGGGGTGAGGATGACCCCGCCGTGAAAGGAGCAGGCGGGAGAATAGTGTTCGGTACTGAACATGTGCAGCCACCCATTCAATTTGGACTCCGTCAGATCGATCTCAGCCCAGACCCTGGTGCGCAGGGTGAAGCGATGGTCAATGGCGATGATGGAGTCCGGCATCGAGGATGAGCCAATGTAGTAGTAGCTATGGTCCGGCAACACCTGGCCGGATTCAAAGAGAGACTGCACTTCCGGTTCAATGGCCCAGCGTCCGGATGGCTGTTTGTCTGCGCATCCGGCAAGAAAAGCGGCAATGAGGCCGAGGACAGTCAGGTGGCGTGCAATGGATGTCCGCATATGCGTCCCCTGGTGGCAGAGGTGGGCGGCAGGAAGAAAAGACAGCAACAAAAAAGGGCCTACTGAGCCGGGCCGGCCTTACGACTTGATCGCTGTGGATGGGGAGAGGATCTCCAGCTTGACGAGAGCTTTCCCCGCCTTAAGCATCCCAATCTGCGCGGCTGCAGCGGCCGAGAGGTCGATGATCCGGTCAGCATGCCAGGGACCGCGGTCGTTGATCACCACATCGACCGATTGCCCGCTCCGGACATTGGTGACCCGCACCTTGGTGCCGAGCGGCAGCGTCCGATGGGCCGCGGTCAGCCGATCCTGGCTGAACCGCTGGCCGCTGGCGGTCTTGCGGCCATTCAGCTTGTCGGAGTACCTGACAGCCACGCCGTTCATGGCTGGGCTCGATTTGGCCGAGGAAGAAATGATTTTTAAGGAGGCGTGCGATGTCTTGGATGCCGTGGTTGCCGCCACGGAATAACATGGTTGTCCAATGGAAAATACGATCATCGCCAAGCCGATCACTGCCCAAAATACGAGCGTGGTGGTCCGCATATTTTTTCTCTCAAGTTGAAGTCAATCAATGGCTTTCGCTATCAAGATGGAGGAAAATAACAGAAATTCGAGATATTGCAAGACAAACCGACTTCAACCCAATGGTCTCCGCCCCGAACATACCGAAAATTCATGGTATTTTTTTATTTTTTTTTAGACACTACCCTCATCTTGACGCCTCCTGTCGTGCCTGATCACTATCTGGGCGACAACAGGCTGTTTCGCGCCGCTTTCCCAGGGAAGGCAGAAGGTTCCGACCATTCCCGCGTCTAAGCGTTGGGCACGATCGATAAGCAGGAGGTCTGCGGTCAGGCTTGACCGCTGAACGCACCTGGCCTTTCCTGGTCCACCAGCCGGACAGGGACCGCACGGTAACACCGAGGGGGCAGAGCCGTTACCAATGGGTAGCGATTTTTTACGATCAAGACGATATCTTATTGAAAGACTGATACTTTATCATTGGAATGGATATTGCATTTTTGCCTTTTGCCAACGTTCATCTCGTTGCCCATCGTCTTTTTAGGAGCAAAGATCATCGCAGGAGGGAAAAGTGAAAAAAAATAGAGGGTTATATCGTGGGCTGTTGGCAGTGCTGCTGATCGCCCTGTGTCCATGCCTGGTCTGGTCAGGCCCGGCTAAGTCAGCCAAATCAGCCCCAAAACAGGTCCATCCGGAACTGTCTCAACAGGAGCAGTACATTGACTGCGCCCAATGCCATGCTGAGGTCACGCCGGCGTTGCATCAAGAATGGTATGACTCGCGCCATGGCATGGCCACGGTCAAATGTTACCAATGCCACGGCACCTTCGAGACCTTCCGCCTGACCCCCAGCCGTCAGGTTTGTGGTTCCTGTCATGCCAAGATGTTGCAGAAATGTCCCCAGGACAAGCCCTGTTGGCAGTGCCATATCCCCCACTCGTTTAAGGCAAAAAAATAACCATCCAAACCCGTTGTTGGCTCATTGCCCTGCTGGAAGGACTCCTTCAGACCCGGGCACCGCAGGACCAGCTTCCATAAGGAGATGTGACATGGCTCAAACCCGACGTGACTTTTTGAAAATGACCGCCGCGCTTTCCGCCGCCTCGTTTGTGGGCGTGCAACTCCCCTTCCAGGAACAGCATCTTGCTCATGCCAAAGATGCCGAAGCGTGGCATATGGGCTCCTGCCGCCTGTGCGGCGTGGGTTGCCGGCTGGAGCTGGGGGTGAAAAACGGAGTGCCCTTTGCCCTGCGCGGGGTGAGCGATTCCCGGACCAATCGCGGCCAGATCTGCATGAAGGGGATGCATTTCTGGAAATGTCTCGGCCATAAGGAACGGTTGAAAAAACCCCTGTACCGGGCCAAAAAATCAGAACCCTTCAAAGAGATCGGCTGGGATAAGGCCCTTGATATCGCTGCCAGCCAATTTGCCGAGGCGATCAAACAAAACGGCCCCAATTCCGTGGCCTATTACGGTTCCGGCCAGTGCCTGACCGAGGAAACCTATCTTTTCCAGAAGATCATGCGCGGAGGGCTTAAGACCAACAACGTCGACGGCAATCCCCGGCTGTGCATGGCCAGCGCCGTGGGCGGCTATCTCGCCTCATTCGGTGCGGACGAGCCCATCGGCGGTTATGCGGACCTGGACAAGGCCCACTGTTTCTTCATTATCGGCTCCAACACCGCCGAGGCCCATCCGGTCCTGTTCCAGCGCATCATGCGGCGCAAGCTCGACAACCCCGAGGTAAAGGTCATCAATGCCGATCCGCGTATTTCCCAGACATCGCGCATCGCCGACAAGCACCTGCAGTTCAAACCAGGCACTGACCTATCGCTGCTCAATGCCATGGCCAATGTGATTATCGAGGAGAAACTCTACGACCAGGCATTCCTCACCGACTATGTCACCTTCAAACAAGGCAAGGAGGGGAAGGAGGCCAGCTTTGAGGAATTCGCCAAATTCGTTGCCCCTTATACCCCGGAGGCCGCCGCCAAAACCTGCAGCGGCAACATCACCGCCGAGGATATTCGCCAGGTTGCCCGCTGGTTTGCCACCTCCAAGGGCACGATGAGCCTGTGGTGTATGGGCATCAACCAGCGGAAACAAGGGGTTTGGGCCAACAACCTCATCCACAATCTCCACATCTTAACCGGCCAGTTGATGAAAGAAGGCGCGGATTCGTTCTCGCTGACCGGCCAGCCCAATGCCTGCGGCGGGGTGCGCGAGGCCGGAGGACTGTGTCACATCCTGCCCGGGCATCGGCCGGTGGAAAAGGAAAAGATGCGCAATCAGGTGGAAGAGGCTTGGGGAGTCCCGCTGGGACGCATTCCCGCGGAACCGGGCATGCACACCATGGCCATGTTTTCCGGCATCAATGAGGGCAAAATCAAGGCGATCTGGATCAACTGCACCAGTCCCGCCCAAAGCCTGCCCAACTGCAACCTGTACAATAAAGGGATGGCTGGGGACAGCTGTTTCATCATCTGCACCGATATCTTCAAGACCCGGACCACGGAGTTTGCCAACCTGATCCTGCCCACTGCCTTCCATTTTGAAAAAACCGGGGTGTATGGCTGTACCGAACGGCGGTCGCAGTTGACCCGCAAGGCGGTCAATGCCCCTGGGCAGGCCAAACCCGAGGTATGGATTGTCCGGGAATGGGCCAAGCGGCTGGCA
>WRKE01000238.1 GCA_009778235.1 Pseudomonadota bacterium | reverse complement strand
TTTGCCTTTGCGGTGTGGGCGGAGGAATGGGGGTTTGCGGGCTCGGTTTTTTTCTTGAGCTGCTATTTCTTCATGATTGTCTGGGGAATCAACGTCGCCATGTCGGCCAAGGACAAGTGCGGGTCTGTTCTGGCTTTCGGCTGCACCATGCTGATTTTCTGGCAGGCGGTGATCAACTTGTGCATGATCATGGGGTTTCTGCCGGTGGTCGGGGTGCCCTTGCCGATGTTCAGTTATGGCGGTTCCTCGCTGCTGACCAACATGGCCGCCATCGGCCTGATCATGAGTGTGCGGATGCGGAGTTTCCCCACCCAGGCGACTGCACCCTGAGTTTCGCGGCTCGTCCTCAATCGTCCAAGGCAGCCAGAACCAGATTGCGCAGGCCGGCGATGAAACGGGGATCGGCGTTTAAGCCTTCTGTCGCGGCAAAGCGCATGCCCAGTCCCTCCGCCATCTCCCGGCACTGGATGTCGATTTCGTACAAGGTCTCGACATGATCGGAGACAAAGGAGATCGGCACCACCAGAAGATTGGCGCATCCTTCACGGGCAAGGGCCGTGATCACCTCGGGCAGCGAAGGTCCCAGCCACTCCACCGGGCCACTGCGGCTCTGATAGCAGAGGGTGCCCGCCATGGCGGTTCGGGCCTCGATGGCCGCTATGGTTTGCTGCAGATGCCTGACATAGGGATCGCCCTCCCGGATATACTGCACTGGCAGGCTGTGGGCGCTGTACACCACCTGGATTTGCTTGCCCCCAAAGGAGCGGACTTTCGTCAGAATCCGCTCGGCCAGACAGTCGACATAGGCAGGCTCATCCGGCCAGGCCAGGATTTCGTGGATAGGAATATTGATGCCGAGCCGGGCCGCGGTGCGGCGAAGATCGCCCAGCGAGGAGCCGGTGGTGGCGAAGGAATAGTGAGGGTAGAGGGGGAGGGCGATGATAAGCCGGACCCCTTGCAGCGCCATCTCCTGCAATGCCTCTTTAGCCCGGGGGTGCCAGTAGCGCATGCAGGGGCGCACCACGAAGTCTCCGTCCCGGCATAGCGCCTGCTCAAGGCTCCGGGCCTGCTCTTCGGTTTTTCCGAGGATGGGCGACCCCCCGCCTATCCGGGCGTAATTGGCCATGCTGGCCGGTGCTCGGCGGCGGGCAATGAACCGGGCAATGGGCTTTTGCAGGAAAGCCGGCCCAAGGCGGATGATTTGCCGGTCGGAGAACAGGTTGAACAGAAAAGGCCGCACCTCATCAAGTCGTTCCGGCCCGCCGAGATTTAAGAGCAAGATACCGATTTTTCTTTCCGTCTTCATGGCGCCACTCTACTGGTTCGCCAAAGACGTCGTCAAGAAAATGCATTCATGCCCCTTGATTTACTCGCCAACCAATGGCTATAATGAAGGCAAGGTCATGATGTATGCCCACAAAATTATTCACATTTCGTGCGATGCGCACGCTTCAACCCTGTTCTTACCGGAATAATCACCGAACAACGTCGAGTTATTCGCGATGTGGGCTCACGGCATGACCGTCAGGCAGCGGCATGGGGCCGCTGACGTGTTTCTTTGTGGAGGATGTTTATGGAATTGAAGATCGAAGCCAAGAATCTTGACATCCGAAAGAGCTGGCAGGAGAAGATCGAGGAAGAACGGGCCAAATTGATCCGTCACTATGCCAACTTGGTGCTGCATCTGCGGGTGAGCATCGAGGCCACTCCGGGATATAAGGAAGGCGGCCATGAGGTTCGGTTGGTGGCCACAGTTCCCAACGACACGGTGGCGGTCAAGCGATGGGGCGAGAGTGTCCGGCCGCTTTTGGTCGAGGCCTTTGATGTTTTGGGCGAGCAACTGAAGGAAATCGTCAAGAAGCGGCAGGACCATAAAACGGTTAAAGTCCAGGCCGCGATGGGCGACGCCAAGACCGCGGGCATCATTCGCAAGATCGCCCCGGATGCCTCCTATGGATTCATTGTCACCGACGACAAGCTTGATGTCTTTTTTCATGCCAGCAGTTTGAAGGACGCCTCCATGGGAGATTTTGCCGAAGGCGACCAGGTCCATCTTGCCATGGAGGAAGGTGATAAGGGCCTGCAGGCCACCTGGGTCAGGGCTGCGGCCGCTTGAGAACAGGCTAAGTTATGGCCTTCGGGACGCCGGCTGTCCCGAATTGTAAAAACCCCGCATCTGGCGGGGTTTTTTTTGCCCGCTGCAGGCTTAAGCGTCCTTGATCGGCGGAGAAAAAATGGTTGGTTCCGGGAGAGTTGCTGTGTACAACAGCAAAAACGCCTCTTCCCCCGGTGGTTGTCTTGCCTTTGTCCAGGAGCGTTTATGAGCATCCCCGAGCTGTACTTGATCGACGGTAGCGCCTACATTTACCGGGCCTACCATGCCATCAAGCCGCTGTCCACCTCCGGCGGCCTGCCCACCCACGCGGTCTTCGGCTTTGCCTCCATCCTGCGCCGGCTGCTCAAGGAGCGTGATCCGCAATACCTGGCGATCGCCTTCGACACCCGGGGGCCGGTGTTCCGCCACCGCTTGTATGAGCGCTATAAGGCAAACCGTCCCCCCATGCCCGACGACCTGGCCCGGCAGATTCCCTCCATCCGTCAACTGGTCCTGGCCCATCGCATTCTCCTCTTGGAGCAGGATGACCAGGAGGCGGATGATCTCATCGCCTCGGCCACTGCGGCGGCTGTTCGCCAGGGATACAAGGTGGTGGTGGTCTCCGGCGACAAGGATTTGCTCCAGTTGGTCTCCCCCTGGGTCAGCCTGTGGGACCCGATGAACGATCGGGTGATGGATGAGGCGGCGGTGCAGGAGAAGTATGGGCTGCCTCCGGCCCGTCTGCTCGACTATTTTGCCCTGACCGGCGACAGTTCGGACAATATCCCCGGTGTTCCCGGCATCGGTCCGAAGTCAGCGCAGAAATTGATTGCCGAGTATGGCGATCTGGAGACGCTCTATGGGCAAATCAACACCTTGAAAGCAACGAAGGGCATTCAGCAGATCCGGGATCATCAAGCCGAGGCCTTCCTGTCCCGCGACCTGGTTCGGCTCAACAGCAAGGCGGTGGTGCCCGGGGAGATGGACTGCTATCGGACGGCCGAACCGGACCGGGAGCGGTTGCGCGGCCTGCTGGTCGAGCTGGAGTTTCATTCCCTGCTCAAGGATGTTGTCCAGGCGGCCAAGGTCGATACCTCCCGCTTTCATCTGGTGCGGGATGCCGAAGATCTGGTCCGGCTGGAGGCGCGGTTGGCTCAGGTCGACCTGCTGGCAATCGATACCGAGACCGATTCGCTCGACCCGCTGCGCGCCCGGCTGGTTGGGGTCTCGTTGGCGACCAAAGAGGGCGACGCCTGGTATCTAGCCTGTGGCCATTGCGACGGCGAGGGCGAACCCGTGGCCGGACAGTTGTCCCAGAAACAGGTGACCACCTTTTTACGGCCCCTGCTTGAAGGGCGTGGGATCGTTACCATTGGGCATAATCTTAAGTTCGACCTGGCTATCCTGGCCTCGCCCCGCAACGGCGCTATCTGTTGGTCTGCCCCGCGGTACGACACCATGATCGGCGCCTGGCTGCTCGATCCGGACCGGCATTCGTACAAGCTCGACGACCTTTGCCAGGAAATCGATATCCGGATGACCAGCTTTGCCGAGGTCACGGGTGGCGACAAGGCCGAGGATGCCTTCTGCCGGGTTGGGCTTGAGGCGGCCAAAAATTATAGCTGCGAGGATGTGTACGGCGCCATGCGGCTCTATCTCCATCAACGGCCGCTCCTTTTGCAGGCCAATCTGCTGGGCTTGCTGCAGGAGGTGGAAAGCCCGCTGATTCCGGTCTTGGCCGCCATGGAACAGGAGGGGATCCGGGTCGATGGCGACCGGCTCGCTGCCTTGTCAGGTGAGTTCGGTCAGCGGCTGGAGGACGACGAACAGCGGATCTATGGAGCGGCGGGGGTGCGTTTTAATATCAATTCTCCCAAACAGTTGGGCGAGGTGCTCTTTGACCGGCTGCAGTTGCCGAAGGGGCGCAAAACCAAGACCGGTTGGTCCACCGATGTCAAGGTGCTGGAAGACCTGAGCCTGACCCATGAACTGCCGGCCCTGATCCTCCAGTACCGGAATTTGGCCAAACTGAAATCGACCTATGTCGATAAATTGGCCAGTCTGCAAAACCCCGACACCGGCCGGGTTCATACCTCGTTCAACCAGTGTGGTACTGCCACCGGACGCTTGAGTTCAAGCAACCCCAACCTGCAGAACATCCCCATCCGTACCGAGGAGGGGCGGCGCATCCGCTCGGCCTTCATCGCCGCTGAAGGTTGTTTTCTGCTGGCAGCGGACTATTCGCAGATCGATCTCCGCGTCCTGGCGCACTACTCGAAAGACCGCGAATTGGTGAGTGCTTTTTTGCATGACCAGGACATTCATCGGCGGACAGCGGCGGAGATCTTTTTCGTGGCCCCGGAGCTGGTGACTGCGGAAATGCGGCGGATGGCCAAAACCATTAATTTTGGCATTGTCTACGGCATGTCCAGCTTCGGCCTTGCCAGTCAACTGCGGGTGAGCCGCAAGGATGCCCAAACCTTCATCGACCGGTACTTCGCGCATTTTTCTGGGATAAGGGAATTTATGGGCACGATTGTCGAGCAGGCGCGGCAAGATGGATATGTGACCACCTTGCTGGGGCGGCGGCGATACCTGCCCGACATCAACAGCAGCAATCGAGTGCAGCGCGAGTTTGCCGAGCGGACCGCCATCAACACCCCCATCCAGGGGACCGCGGCGGATATCATCAAGCTGGCGATGGTTCAAGTGGATCGTGAGTTGACCCAGCGCAGGTTCCGGGCCCGTTTGCTGCTCCAGATCCACGACGAGCTGGTGCTTGAGGTGCCTGGGGAGGAGCTTGAGCAGGTCTCGGCCCTGGTGAAAGGCTGTATGGAATCCGCCCTGGCGCTGCGGGTTCCCTTGGTGGTGCATCTCGGCCACGGCAGTAGTCTGGAAAAGGGAGAATAGGGCCTTTTTTCTTTTTTTGGGGAAATATCCGCGCTACGATGCGTGGGTGTTTTTAGTCAACCGGACTGGGCAGTTCCAAACCTCTTTTTTGGTGAGCGGAGGTGCAATGAAAAAAGTGCTGATCCTGGCGGCCTTGATGCTTTTGGGCGCCACTTCTCTCCCGGCCGACGAGGAAACCGTGGTCAGCGGCCAACAGGCAATGAATATCACCATCTACCCCAGGAATCTGGCCCTGGTGAAGGACCGCCGGACCATTGACCTGCCCCGGGGTACGCACACTCTCGCCTTCCGCGAAGTGAGTGCTCAGATCAAGCCGGAAACGGCCGTGATCCAGGGTCAGGGTCTTCAGGTCCTGGAGCAGAATTTTGAATACGACCTCCTGACGCCCCAATCATTGCTCAAGAAATATGTGGGCAAGGAGGTTACCCTGCACCGGCAGCACCCGGTCAGCGGTGAGGAACGATCCGCTCAGGCCAAGGTGCTCAGTGCCGGCGACGGAGTGGTGCTGCAGGTGGGTAATCAGATCGAGACCGAGGTCAACGGGTACCTCACCTTTCCCGATGTGCCCGCTACCCTGCGTGATCGTCCCACCCTGACCCTGCGGGTCGAAAGCCAAGCCGCCGGAGCCCAAGCGGTGGAGTTAACCTACCTGACCACCGGACTCTCCTGGCGGGCCGATTATGTGGCCAAACTCAACGATGCCGATGATCGGCTCGATCTCAGTGGTTGGGTGACGCTGATCAACGAGAGCGGCGCCAGTTATCCGCAAGCGCGGCTGCAACTGGTCGCCGGTGAGGTCAACGTGGTCCCGCGGCCAATGCCGATACAGGCGCTGCACCGGCAGGCAACCATGGCCATGGCGCCGCCGCCTCCGGCCATGGCGGAAGAGCCGATGTTCGAGTACCATCTCTATTCGCTCGAACGGCCGACCACGATCGGGGAAAATCAGAAAAAACAAGTGGCGCTGCTCAAGGCCGACCAAGTGGCCTGCCGGAAAGAATATCTGCTCAAGGGCCAAGAGCATTACTTCCGGTCCCGGGCCGGGGAAATCGGCCAAAAAATGAAGGTCAAGGTCTTGGTCGAAGTGCGGAACGAGGCGGAATCAGGACTGGGCCGGCCCCTGCCTGGCGGCGTGGTGCGGGTGTACAAGCAGGACAGCGGCGGCGGCCTTCAGTTTGTCGGCGAAGACACCATCGACCACACCCCGGAAAAGGGGCTGGTCAGGCTCCACCTGGGGGAGGCCTTTGATATCGTCGCCGACAAGATCCAGACCGACTTTAAACAGCTCAAGGGGCTGGGACCAGCCGATGTTCGATGTGAAAGCGAATATAGCATTCGCTTGCAGAACGCGAAAAAAGAAGCGGTGGTGGTCAATGTGCAGGAACCGATCCCCGGTGAATGGCAGATTCAGAGCGAATCGGAGCAGCATCGCCAGGAGTCCGCTCACCTGGTTTCATGGCTGGTCAGGGTGCCGCCGCAAGGCAACGCCACCCTGACCTATCGGGTGAGTATCCGGAATTAATATCATTTTCTGTTTTTAATGCAAAAAATATTCTTATTTTTTACATTAAAATTCAATATGTTCCTATCATGACCTGCTGCATTGGCAAGAAGAAATGGTATAATGTAAAAAACCAGCGAGGAGTCTGAGCGGATCGTGCCGTCACGGCACGATCCGCTTTTTTTTGGCGATGAGGGCAAGGCGACCAACCAATCAGGCGCGTTCGGCCAGGGGGACGAATTCCCGGGCTGATGCCCCGATGTAGATTTGGCGGGGACGATAGATCTTGGTGGTGGGATCCTCACGCATTTCCTTCCATTGGGCAATCCAGCCCGGCAACCGTCCCAGGGCGAACATGACGGTGAACATGTTGGTGGGGATGCCCAGGGCCCGGTAAATGATCCCGGAATAGAAATCGATGTTGGGATAGAGGTTTCGTTCGATGAACCAGGGGTCGTTGAGCACGAGCTCCTCCAGGTTGCGGGCGATTTCCAGCAGAGGATCCTTGATGTGGAGGATGCCGAGGATATCTTCGAAGGTATCCTTGATGATCGTGCCGCGCGGATCATAGGTGCGGTAGACCCGGTGCCCGAAGCCGGAGAGCCGGAAGGGGTCGCTCTTGTCCTTGGCCTTGGCGATGTACTTTTTGTAATCGTTATTGTCCTTGTGAATCGCCTCGAGCATCAGGATGACCGCTTCGTTGGCGCCGCCGTGGAGTGGTCCCCACAGGGCATTGATGCCGGCGGATATCGAGGCGTAGAGATTGCCGCCGGAACTGCCGACCAGCCTGACCGCCGAGGTCGAACAGTTCTGTTCGTGATCGGCATGGAGAATCAAAAGTTTGTTGAGAGCGGCCACCACCTCGGGCAGGACAATGTAGGGCCTGACCGGCGTATGGAACATCATGTTGAGGAAGTTGCCGCAGTAGGACAGGTCGTTGCGGGGGTACACCAGGGGTTGACCAATGGATTTCTTGTAGGAAAAAGCGGCGATGGTCCTGATTTTTGAAATAAGGCGGCTGGCGGTCATGTCGATGTTTTCCAGCGGATCGGCGCTCATTTCCGGATAGAAATTGTGCAGGCTGTTGACCAGCACCGACAGGATCGACATGGGCGAGGCATTGGGCGGAAATTTATCGTAGAAATGGACCATGTCCTCATGGACCAGGGCGTGGTACTCGAGCAGGGTCCGGAAATTCTCCAGTTCGACCCGGTTCGGCAGCTTGTTGTGCAAAAGCAGATAGGCCACCTCGATGAACAGGCATTTCGCCGCCAGGTCTTCTATGTTGTATCCCCGGTAGCGCAGGATACCCTTGGTGCCGTCGAGATAGGTGATGGTGCTGCAGCAGGAGGCCGAATTTTTGTAGCCGGTATCGAAGACGGTATAACCGGTCCGGCGGAGCAGATCGCGGACATCGATGGCCTTGTCTCCCTCGATGCCTTGGAGGATGGGTAACTCGTAAGTGGTGCCGTCGATGGTGAGCGTGGCTGTTTGCTCAAAAGACATGTCGGCCATGAACGTCCTCTCCTTCTGAAATCATATGGGCACAGCGAGGCCGGCTACAGGGCCCGGGCGGGGTGCCGGCGGCGCCGTGGAAAAAGAATGCGCGGGCCTCGCTGTTTGGGTAGAGTAACGGCAAAGACATCCCGCTTTGCTTGGTCTTCACCCGAATACGCAC
>WRKE01000237.1 GCA_009778235.1 Pseudomonadota bacterium | reverse complement strand
GGGGCACAGGCGGCAAGGACAAGCAGCGCACCTGCCAAGGCAAACAAAAGGCCAAGGCGGAATCTGAACGACATGAAAAAGTGCATCTACCTGTTCACCTGCCTGACAAGAGGGCCTGGAAGGCGTTACCGGGGCCGTGAAGGCGGGGCCGGTATCGCCGCGCAGAACATTATATATCTGGACATCAGGATTTGAAACAGATTCTTGATTCCGGCCCGACAGCCCTTCATTTTAATGTATCGGATTTATTGCTTAAATGCGGAACTCGCTGATATGTTGCCGATTTTTTCAAAAACAGCCGCCATTTTTTTTGGTGTCAGAATTTTGTGGGAAAGGTAAAAAGATGGCACACGACACGGATAAAAGACCATGACGCCCATCCGCCTGGCCGTTCAAGCCGCGGAAGGGAAAGGATGGAAGGGGAGTCTGTCCGACTGAACGCTGCCCCTGTGCGCCATCTTGCCGCCTAAGCATTTTCTTCGAGGAGGAAGAACGAATATGGCTATTGGATTGCTCGCCAAACTGCTGCCACCGCCGGAAAACAAATTCTACAATTTTTTTGAGGATGGAGCAGAGGTCATTGAGCTTTCCTCCCAGCTCTTTTACCAGATTGTCCATTCAGACCTCAAACAACGGGAAGAATACCTCATCCACGCCAAGACCTATAAACGGCGTGCCGCAGAGGCCATGGAGGGCAGCCTTGCCCTGCTCAACGCCTCCTTTATCACCCCGATCGACCGCGAAGATATCCAGTTGATCTCGAACAATCTGTACAGATGCACCAAGGTCATTCTCAAGGCGTGCGTCAATCTCAGGATCTACAAGATCGACTCCTATAACGATATCGTCAAGACCCAGGCAGAGGTGCTGATCAAGTCGTCGGATGAACTCCGGACGATCATCTCGATGCTGAAAAAGAATGCGCCGGTCAAGGAGATTACCGCCTGCAGCTACCGGATCAAGGATATCGAGAACCGTGGCGACGAAATCCTGTTCACCGCCACCGAAGAAATTTTTTCCGGTAAATACGATGCCCTCCATGTGCTCAAGATGCGTGATATCTACAAAGGCATCGAAAATGCCCTGGATATCTGTTCAGCCATTTCCGATTTGATCGTCAATATTACTCTCAAGCACAGCTGATCTTAAGTTATCGCTGTTTCCCGGTGGGCGCGAAACCCGCGTCGCCCGAGGAGAGGCACGGAAAAGGGACAATATCCAATGGTTCTCACTTTGCTCATTTGCGTCATCGTCACCGCGCTGCTCTTTGAATACATCAACGGATTCCACGATTCCGCCAATGCCATCGCCACAGTGGTTTCGACCAAGGTGCTGCCCGCCCGCGCCGCCATCATCTACGCCGGGGTACTCAATTGCGTCGGCGCTTTCATGGGAACCCACGTGGCCAGTACCATTGGCACCGGCATCGTCGATTCGGTAACCGTCACCCAAGGGGTGATTTTGTGCGCCCTGCTGTCGGCCATCATCTGGAATCTGATCACCTGGTATTACGGCATTCCTTCCAGCTCTTCCCATGCCCTGATTGGCGGGTTGATGGGCGCCAGCATCTCCAAGGCGGGGTACCAGGTCGTGCACTTTGATGGTATCACTAAGAAGGTGCTCTTGCCCATGGTCACCTCACCGATCCTTGGCCTCGTCATCGGTTTCGTCTTTATGATCCTGATTCTCTGGGCCTGTTCAAAGGCCCGTCCCAACACGGTCAACAACTGGTTCAAGAGGCTGCAACTGGTCTCCTCGGGCATCATGGCGTTCAGCCACGGCAGCAACGATGCCCAGAAGACCATGGGGATCATCACCTTGGCCCTGGTCAGCTATCACACCCTGCCCACCTTCGAGGTGCCCTACTGGGTTATTCTGGGCTGCGCCCTGACCATGGGATTGGGAACCATGGCCGGTGGCTGGAGGATCATCCGCACCATGGGCAGCAAGATGATCAAACTCAAGCCCGTTCACGGATTCGCCGCCGAGACCTCAGCCGCTGTGGTCATCCTCACGGCCTCCCACTTCGGCATCCCGGTCAGCACCACCCACATCATTTCCACCGCGATCATGGGCGTGGGCAGCGCCAAAGGAGCCAACGCCGTCAAGTTGGGTATTGTCGGCAACATTGTCATGGCCTGGATTCTTACTGTTCCGATCTGCATGGTGATTGCCGCCATTTTGTACCACATTCTCCCGTTCTGATCGGCACAGACACAGCCCAAACAAAAAAAGCCGGGTCACTTGACCCGGCTTTTTTTGTTTGCTGTGCTGGTGAAGAGGGTGATACTGGTCAGGGGCCGGCCGCCTCCTGCTTGACTTGGTCGAGCACCTCCCGGACCTTGGTCGCCAGAATGTGCGGCTTGATCGGCTTGAGCAGCACCTCGCGAATGCCCAGGGCCTTGAGATTGTCGGCGTCCAGATCCTTTTCGTATCCGGTATAAATGATGACCGGGGTGGTCAGGCCGGCCTCCCGGAGGCCTCGCGCCAGGCCGGTACCGGTCAGCCGGGGCATGGTCATGTCGCTGATCACCAGATCCGCCTCTTCGGGGTGGGCACAGATAAAGGCCAGCGCCTTTTCACTGTCGCTGAAGGTCGTCACCCGGTATCCCAGCTCGCGCAGAATCTCCCTGGCGATTTCCACCAGAAAGGCCGCGTCGTCGACATAGACCACATGTTCGTCGCCTGTGGCCACAGGGAGCGCTTCGGATTCGTCCGCCTCGACATGCTGGTCGGTCAGGGGCAGGAGGATGTCAAACCGGGTTCCCTTGCCCGGAGTGGAGTCCACGGTGATCTGGCCCTGCAGGCCGCAGACAATGCCATGAACTACGGAAAGCCCCAGGCCGGTGCCGCCGCGCTGGCCTTTGGTGGTGAAAAAGGGGTCGAAGATACGGCTGCGGATCTCCTCGGGGATGCCGTGGCCCGTATCCTCGATCCGGATGCGGGCAAAGTCGCTGTGCTCGGTCTGGCCGGCGGTCGGGGCGGGATGTGGCTGCTCCAGGCCGATGCGTTCGACCACGACGCTCAGGGTGCCGCCCTCTTTTTCCATGGCGTGGCCGGCGTTGGTGCACAGATTGACCACGACCTGGTGGATCTGTACCGGGTCGGCCATGACGATGGCCCCCGGGTCCAACTGTTCCTTGATGGCGATGGTGGTGGGCAGGGTCGCCCGGAGCATCTGCATGGCCTCGTGGATGAGCGGCGCGAGCCGCACCGGTTGCCGCACGGTCTCGGTTTTCCGGCTGAAGGCCAGGATCTGATAGATCAATTCCCTGGCTTTTTCCCCCGCGGTCAGGATCTTGCCCAGATAGTTGCGGGCCTGTTCGTTGTGGGCCTCTTTCCTGAGCAGAATTTCGGCATAGCCGATGATGCCGGCGAGAATGTTGTTGAAATCGTGCGCGATGCCGCCGGCCAGGGTACCGATGGCCTCCATTTTCTGGTTTTGTCGGATTTCGCGCTCCATCAGCGCCCGCTTGGTGTCGTCGAACAGATAGCCGCGGATGCGGGCCAACTCGCCCTTGTCGTTGAACTCGCCGATTTCGTTGCCCACACAGTAGATCGCGCTGCCGTCCCGCCGCAAGCGCTCCGACTCGTAGTATTCAAGTTTGCCTCCCCGGCGGATCCGGTCGAGGGTGTGCGCCCAATCGTCGAAGGTCCGGAACAGGGTGGACATATTGGCCTGCTTGATCTCGTCGACGCTCGCGTAGCCGAACATGCGGGCAAAGGCCGCATTGCAGTCGATAATCTCTCCCTGCACTGAGATAATGAAATCGCCGGTGAGATCCTCGTCGAAAAACTGCCGGTACCGAGCCTCGCTGGCCCGCAGTTCAGCCTCGGTCTGCTTGAGCTGGCTGATGTCGACAAAACTTTCGATCAGGAAACGATGGCCTTCATGCTCGATGGTGACGACGCTCTTGAGCACCGGCAGTCGGCTGCCATCCGCCCTGATCACGATTCGTTCACTGAGATCGATCTGTTCATTGTGGTCGAGCACCGGGCAATCGTTTTCCTGCCGTGGACAGACAAAGGCATGGCAGACGTGGCCGATAATGGCCTCGTGGCTGTGGTCGAGCATGGCTGCGCCGGCCTTGTTGATCGCGACAATCTGGCGATCACGGGCATCCACCATCAGGATACCGCAGTTGATGGTGTCGAGTATCCGCTGCAGATAGAGTCCCTGTTTTTCTTCTTTGGCATGCAAGAGGCGCAGATTGCGCTGGGAGGCGAGCATGGAGTTGATTTCACGGGCCAGGATGCCGATCTCGTCCTCCCCGTGAACCGTGATGTCGCGGGCGGCCTCGCTGGAGTTCTTGATGCGGCTGACCTCGCCGGTCATGTGGCTCAGCCGCCTGAGAACGAGCCTGTTGACCAGGAACACCAGGAGAATCACGAAAAACAGGGCGAGCAACGCGGTGAACAGGGCGTATTGCTCCCACATTGTGTACCCTTGGACAAATATAGCGCGCTCCAGGGTGACGGTGAACCGCAGCGCCGGTTGTCCGGTGACGCCTTCGAGTTTGGCGGATGCCAGCAGGGTATTGTTGCCGGAGATCCGGGTCTCCTCTGCTTCAGTCAGCGTCTCTTCGGCTTTGGAAGCGGCCAAGGGCAAGGGTTGGACCGTCAGTTGCAAGTGGGTGGTGGTGCCGATTCGTTTGATTTCATCGGCGTTCAGGTAGCGGCCGATAACCAGCCGGCCGTGGCTGCCGCTGGTGTCGTGACTGGTGAGAATCGGCGAGGAGACCACCAGCAGCATTTCCTCGGGGGTGTTGAGAATGCCAGAGCGCGTTTCGATGTCCGAGGAATCGGCGCGGACCAGTTGTGGCACCTTTTGGATGGCTTCGATGATGGCCGTGTTTGAGGCGGCCGGCATGTTTTGGCCGAGATCAAAGAATTGCTGGTGGACCAGCTCACCCTTGCCGTTGAAGAAAAGCATCAGGTTGAGCCGCTGTTCGGCAAAGGTCAGGTTGTTGAGGTAGTTCTTGATGTAGTCGGCGTTTTGGTCATCCACGAAGCGGCAGGTGTCGTCCCTGGTGCTCCAATTCACGACAATGGAACGAATTTTGTTGAGGGTGGAAGAAAATTCGTTGGTAACCCGTTGGATCTGCACCTTGGCGTCTTTCTGCTCAAGGGCAAGGTAGCGCGAGAGCACCATATCGCGCGAGATAAAAATCAGGGCGCAAACGAGCAGGCTGACCAAGAGGACGATCAGCGCCGCGGTTTTGGCGAGGAGGCTTTTATTGATGGTGCGCAGAAAGAGCATAGAGGTTAATCCGTTTTGGCTGGCCGGGTGAGGAAAAAACATTCTGTTTTCTGAACCATTCTGATCTATCATTATACTGATAACTGGGTTGGGCAACAAGTATTTGTCCGTTGGCATCGATAGAACGGTGGCCGCAAGATTGCACCTGTCTTGTAAACCCCGGGATTGCGACGCCAATCGCTGTAAGCCGTTTTTCCTTCAATTTTCATGGGAAGCGGTAATTTTGGATGCAAAAAGTTTGCGGAACATTTATCATTTTTAATGAGGTACTTAATTTTTTCATCTTTTTTCAATGGGGTGCGATGGAACTTCTTACCCGCTGGATTGCCCGCTGTACGGTCTGTTTGTGTCTGGCCTGGGGAGTGGTTGCCAGTGCTCAACCTGCTTCGGAGCCCCTGGTCAGGATCTGTGATCCGATCTGTTCCGATCGCCCGGTGGGTCAGGTGAATCAGGAGCTTCGCGATGTTGGCGGGTATGATGGCCGGATGGCGGCGCTGGAAGCCGAAGCTGCCCGGAATCCCCGTGCCGCCTACGATCTGGCCCTGCGCTATTTTCGCGGCGACGGGGTCCGTAAGGACAGCTATAAAGCCCTGTCCTGGATGCGGGTCGCGGGGGAACAGGGCAATTTGAAGGCGCAGAAGGCCTTGGGGCGCCTCTATCTGACCGGTCTTGAAGAAATGGGGCGGGACCCGGGCGAGGCCCGGACCTGGCTTTCCCTGGCCGCCAGCCGGGGCGATCGCGAATCGAAACAGCTGCTGGCCAAAGCCGAGGCAGCCAAACGTTCCGATGAGCAAGAGTATAAAGAGATGAACCGCTGGCGTTCCGAGGTGTATAATGGGTGGTACTCGGGGTATCAGTATTATGGCAGGTGGAACGGTCGCGCCTGGAATTACTGATCGCCCGGGTTGCCAAAGATGAGCGGGCTCGTGCTCTGATTTCTCTGGGGTAAACCTCTGTATTACCGGGGGGTATTGATTCTTTTTCTTGATAAAGGAGGGTTTTCATGGGTCGTTGTTTATTTCCGCGTATTTCCTTTCTCTGCCTGACGGTGGCCGCCTTGGCCCTCTGTGGCTGTGTCACCACCGGCACCGGCTCCACCGCCGCTACGGGTGCCGCGGGCGGCTCCACCAGTGTCGGCGCCTCGAGCGAGCTCGAACGCTGTTCTGAACCGCTCGGTACCCTGGCTGTCGACGATGGTCGGGAGGCCGGTTGGTACAGCGAGTTTGGCCGCGCCACCCAGGTGACGACCATTGAGCCGCTTTTGCGCCTGGCGGTTCAGCAATCCAACTGCTTTGTGATCACCTCTGTTGGCAGCCAGCGCACGGACAGTCGTCTGTCGCGGATCACCGAAAAGCAACGCGAGTCCGGTGAATACCGCGCCGGGTCGAAGCAGCATAAAGGTCAGCGCGTCGCGGCCGACTACTATATGGAACCGGCGATCATCATCAATAATGACTCGACCGGCGCCATGGCTGGAGCACTGGGTGGCCTGATCAACCATCGAGTGGGTGCTGGCGTGGGCGCCGCGATGGAGTCGAAGGTGTCGGTGGTGACCCTGACTCTCTATGATATTCGCTCAGCAGTCCAGCTTTCGATTTCCGAGGGTTCGTCCACCGCGACCAATTTCGGCGCCGCCATGGGCGCTTTTGGTAGCCATGCCGGTGGTGCTTTGGGTGGTTTCAGCCGCACCCCGGAGGGCAAGGCAACGGTTGCCGCCTTCATGGATGCTTACAATAAGATGGTGATTTCGCTGCGCAACTATAGAGCCCAGGATGTCAGGGGTGGAATGGGGACCGGCGGACAACTGAAAGTAAACTAAAAAAAATAGTTACCTGATAGACCAGGCGGGGCTCTGCGGAGCCCCGCTTTTTTTTTTGGAGGCGGGATTTTTGCTGCCAGGGTCAAGGACGGCAAGGGCCGACAAAACCCTTTTTGTCGATGGAGCCAACCGGTCAGGGCGCCGGTCACTGCGATCCCCTGCCGGATGGGCACTGTTGCCAGTGAAGGGAGCAGGGTGAACAGTTACAAAAAAGACCGAAACTGTGGGCTGTTGGTTGCCAGCCTGCTTCCCTTTGGGAGCGGAGAGGTACAAAACCGATGCCGGGAAGTCAATAGCTTTTCCCGGACAGGCGGTTAATATCATTTTCTGTTTTTAATGCAAAAAATATTCTTATTTTTTACATTAAAATTCAATATGTTTCTATCGTAACCTGCCACATTGGCAAGAGGAAATGGTATAAGGTGCAAGGCGGCTATCGGCGGGCGCGGCCCTACGGCAAGAGCAGGACCGTGGCCTCCGCGCCTTTGTCTAACCCCGCGACATCGCGGCTGATCGCCACCAGGCCGTGGGCCGCAATCAGCGGACCAAGCAGGCCAGGCTTGCCCGCAACCGGCATTGCCAGGGGCGGCATACCGTTGCCTTGGGGAGAGAGGCGGACGCGGATATACTCTTCCCGGCCGACCATTGACAAGATGGGCTGATCAATAACCGCTCTGATGGCCGGCAGTCCCAGGCTTGCCCCCAGACCGGTGTACAGCCTAAGCAGCGGCCGGACAAAACAGATGAAACCGACCAGGGCCGAGGCCGTGTGTCCGGGCAGGCCAAACAGGGCCTTGTTCCCCTGGCGGGCGAGGATAGCTGGCCTTCTGGGCTGAGCCGACACCCCGGGCACCAGGATGGTACTGTCGGGAATGGCGGCGAAGACATGGCGGGTGAAATCGCGCCGGCCAAGGGAACTGCCGCCCGAGAGCAACAGCATCTCGGCCCCGGCCAATGCCTCTGTGCAGAGGGCGAGCATCTGATCGAAGTGGTCGGGACAAATGCCGCAGGGCAGGGGCAGGCCACC
This sequence comes from Pseudomonadota bacterium, assembly GCA_009778235.1. Taxonomy (GTDB): domain Bacteria; phylum Desulfobacterota; class Desulfobulbia; order Desulfobulbales; family Desulfobulbaceae; genus Desulfobulbus. The sequence goes on along the minus strand of WRKE01000237.1, from coordinate 60 downwards.
GGCCTCTTCGACCAGGGCCGCCAGGCTGATGGAGTTGATATTGCGGACCTTGCCCGGCGG
>WRKE01000236.1 GCA_009778235.1 Pseudomonadota bacterium | reverse complement strand
GGAAAACAACCCCTAACCAACAAACAAAAAAGGCCGGCGGGCCCTTTCGGCTCCGCCGGCCATATTTTAGCGCTTCCGCCCAAGCGTCACGGGGTGATGCCCAGTTCGCGCTCCTTGGCCGCGATGGCCAGGCGGGTCTTGACCACCGTATCCGACACCAGGCTGATCGAATCGATTCCTTCCTCCACCAGGAAGGTGGCGAAGTCAGGAAAATCCGACGGCGCCTGGCCGCAGATACCGATCTTGCGGCCCCGCCGCTTGGCTGTAGTGATCACCATCTTGATCAGGGTCTTAACCGCCTCGTTGCGCTCGTTGTAGATGTGCGCCACCAGATCGGAGTCGCGATCCAGGCCGAGCGTCAACTGGGTCAGGTCATTGGAGCCGATGGAAAAACCGTCAAACACATCGCAGAAGGCGTCGGCGGCGATGACGTTGGACGGAATCTCGCACATCACATAGACCTCCAGCCCGTTCTCTCCCTGCACCAGCCCATTTTCCCGCATCACCGCGATGACCTTACGCCCCTCTTCCGGGGTACGGCAGAAGGGTACCATCAGCTTGATGTTGGTCAGCCCCATGTCGTTGCGCGCCTTCAGCAGAGCCGTGCATTCCAGGTCAAAGGCCGCCCGGTAGCGCGGGTCATAGTAGCGTGACGCCCCGCGCCAGCCGATCATCGGGTTAGATTCCTCGGGCTCGTAGAGATGGCCACCGATCAGGTTGGCATACTCGTTGGACTTGAAATCCGACAGGCGGACGATCACGTCCTTGGGATAGAAGCCAGCGGCGATCCTGGATACCCCTTCGGCGAGCTTGTCAATGAAGTACTGCCGCTTGTCGGTCGGGTAGGCTGAGGTGCGCGCGTCAATGGCCTCGACGATATCGGCGATTTCATGGTCGTCCGCGGCCTGTCTTTGCAATGTTTCGTAGTTGATCAGGGCCAGCGGATGGATGCCGATGTGGGAGTTGATGATGAATTCCTCCCGCGCCAGACCAACACCCTCGTTGGGCAGTTGTCCCTCGACAAAGGCCTTTTCGGGCAGGCCCACGTTCATCATCACCTTGGTACGGGTGACCGGGATATTGTCTAAGTCAAGGACTTCAATATCAAACTTGAGCTGACCGTCGTAAATATGGCCGGTCTCGCCCTCGGCACAGCAGACCGTCACCTGCTGGCCGCTTTTGATGACTTTGGTGCCGTCATTGGTGCCGATGACGCAGGGGATGCCGAGTTCGCGGGAGATAATCGCCGCATGGCAGGTGCGGCCGCCGCGATTGGTGACAATGGCGCCGGCGGTTTTCATGATCGGCTCCCAGTCGGGGTCGGTCATATCGGTGACCAGCACCTCGCCAGCCTTGAAGTCATGGATCTGGCTGACATCGTTGAGGATCCTGGTCACGCCCTGGCCGATCTTGGCGCCTACCGCCTGGCCGCTGGCCAGCAAGGCGCCCTTCTCTTTGAGCACATAGGTCTCCATAGTCCGTTTGGTGACCTGGGAATGCACGGTCTCCGGTCTGGCCTGGACGATGAACAGCTTGCCGGTACCCACGGCCGCGCCATCACCGTCCTTGGCCCATTCAATATCCATGGGCCGACCGTAATGCTCTTCAATGATGCAGGCCCAGCGCGCCAACTGGAGGATCTCATCGTCGGTAAGGATGTAGGCGCCGCGCTCCTCAATGCTGGTCGCAACGTTTTTCACCGGCTCTTCGGCGCCGGGCTCGGTGTTGTAGACCATCTTGATTTCCTTGCTGCCCACCCGCTTGCCAACAATGGGCCGCTTGCCTGTCTTCAGGGTTGGCTTGAAGATGTAGTACTCGTCGGGATTGACCGCGCCCTGTACCACATTCTCCCCCAGGCCCCAGGCGCCGGTGAGAAAGACCGCGTTCTTGAAGCCCGACTCGGTGTCGATGGAGAACATGACCCCGGAGCAGGCGGAATCGGAACGGACCATCTTCTGCACCACGATGGAGAGATAGACATCGAACTGGCCGAAGCCCCGGTCGTGGCGATATGAAATGGCGCGGTCGGTGAACAGGGAGGCGAAGCAGCGTTTGCAGGCGTCGATCAGGGCCTCTGGGCCGCGGATGTTGAGGTAGGTGTCCTGTTGGCCGGCAAAGGAGGCGTCGGGCAGATCCTCGGCGGTCGCCGACGAGCGTACAGCGACATCGACACTGGGGCCGTAGTCTGCCTCCATTTTCTGGTAGGCGTCTAAAATCGCCTGGCGAAGATCGGCCGGGAACTCGGCGTTACGGATGATCGCCCGGACCTTGGCGCCGCGCTCCTGCAGGTTATACAAGTCATGGGTATCCAGCCCGTCCAGGGCGGCGCGGATGGCCGACTCGACCCCGGCTTCCTTGAGCAGGTACTGATAGGCATAAGCGGTAATAGCAAAACCATTGGGGACCGCCACCCCCCTGGAGGTCAGTTTCTGGTGCATCTCGCCCAAGGAGGCATTCTTGCCGCCCACCCGGGGAACATCCTCGATACCGATCTCGTCAAACCAGAGAATGAGCGCTGTTTCATGCATGTTGTTCATCAACTCCCCCCTCAAAGAAGAAGCGTCGGTCGGCACAGGCATGCCCGGCAACTCTGTGTTGCCGGCAACCGACGCACTATGGTCTACGAGGATCGATTGTAGAAAAAAAACCTGGCACGGTCAACCGAAACGTCCCCTGGACCTCCAGAGCCCCGCGGCCGGACGAAGGCTATGGAGCAGAGGCTTGCCAAGATCGGCCTAACAAGCTATATTAACGAAATATATTTATTTTTCCCCATCAAGCTGAGTTGAGAAACGGAGCCGCCATGACCATTGCCCACGAGATCCTCGCCGCCAGCGCCGACTGCATCGTCAGCGGAAACCATGAGCAAAGCCGTTATTTCGAGGCGATCAAGCGTCTGGTCGCGGGTCGGAACAAGGCGTCATCCGCGGACCGGCAGCAATGGCAAGCCGGCATCGACCAGATCTACCAACTGATCGAGGATGAGATCCGCACCCGGACCGGCAAGCCCACCAAGGCCGTCGCCTTCGGCACCTCGGGATGGCGGGGCACCTTGGGCAAGGATCTGTTCGCCCGCTCGGTGGCGGTGGTCACCGCCGCCATCCTCGGCATGTACCGGGAAGCGGCCGGCAATCAGGAGATCCGGCACGCCCTGGGGGTGGCGGATTTCGCCGAGATGCAGCGGCGCGGCTGCGTGGTCGGCTTTGACAACCGTTTCGGCGGCCCCCTGCTGGCCAGGGCGGCAATCGCCGTTCTCCGGGCCAACGGGGTGAAGGTCTATTACGCCGGCGAGGCCACCACCGGCGCGCTCTCAGCCTCGGTGCTCATCCACCAAGCCGCCTTTTCCATTAACCTCACGCCCAGCCACAATCCCCTGGAATACGGCGGCTTCAAATACAACGCCGCCGATGCCGGCCCGGCCGCCCCCATCCTCACCGACACCATCACCCGCCTGGCGGGGGAATATCTGGAATCGGGCGCGCCGGACCTCATTCCCGCTCAACTTGATCTCGACACCGCGCCGGAGACCGTGGCCGAGGTCGTGGCCGAAGACGCCCTGGCCAGTTGGCAACAACTGGTCCGCGCCAAAGTCGGTCTCCACGGCATCGACTACGACCGCTTGCTGGCCGAACTGGCGGGCAACCGCGACATCGTGGTCTGCGTCGACGCGGTCCATGGGGCTGCCCGCGGCTATCTGGGCCGCCTCCTGAACAATCCCCCGCCCGAAAGACTGGTGCTGCTCAGGTCCACCGTTGATCCCACCTTTGGCGGGATTGCGCCGGAACCCTCCTCGGCCAACATGCAGCCGGTGATGACCACGCTGGCAGCCCGGCCAGAGCCGCTCAAGCTCGGGGCGATCATCGATCCCGACGGCGACCGCATCCGCTTCACCGACGGCACGGTTGAGATCTCCATGAACCAGTTTGGGGCGATGGCCTACCATTTTCTCCACCAGATCAAAGGCAAGCGGGGCATGGTCGCCAAGACCGTGGCCTCGAGCAACCTGGCCAATGGACTGGCGGTCCAACTGGGCGAGGAGGTCTTCGAACCCAAGGTCGGCTTCAAGGAGTTCAAGCCGGTGATCGACCAGGCCCTGGTCTTTTTCGAGGAATCGGACGGGATCTCCGTCATCGGCCACACCCCGGAAAAGGACGCCTTCATCGGCCTGATCCTGGCCATTGACATGACGCTGTCCTTGAACAAGCCGCTGGGCCAATACCTGGCCGAAATCGAGGACCGCTTCGGCCACTACTATCCCGACCGTGACGGCGTCGTTGTTTCCCAACAGGGGGAAAGCCTGCTGCGCAGCCTGGACAAATTGCGCACTTACGGTCCCGGCAGCGAGGTTCGGGTCGGCGAGAAAACCCAAACCATCACTTCGGTGATCGATATCGACGGCCGGAAGATGATTTTAGCAGACGGCTCCTGGATCATGATCCGCCCCTCGGGCACCGAGCCCAAGGTCCGTTTTTACGTTGAGGCCAGAAGCCCGGCAGAAACGGCCCTGCTGGTAAAAAGCGCCAAATCGATGCTTGCCGAAATAGGACTCTTGCCCTAATGTAACGGGGGGGATTCCTCGCTGTTCCTGTGAACAGCATGGAATTACACGCACCACCAACCACCATTTTCGAGAACGACCATGTGGGACTATACGGATAAAGTTCAAGACCATTTCATCAACCCCAGGAATGTCGGCGAAATCAAGAACGCCGACGGCGTGGGCAACGTCGGCTCCATAGCCTGCGGCGACGCCCTGCGCCTGACCATCAAGGTGGATGCCAACCAGGTGATCACCGACGCCAAGTTCAAGACCTTCGGCTGCGCCTCGGCCATTGCCTCCTCCTCGGTCCTCACCGAGATGCTCAAGGGCATGAATCTGGAGGATGCCAAGAGGCTGACCAACGACGACATCGCCAAGGCGCTGGGCGGCCTGCCCAAGGAAAAGATGCACTGCTCGGTCATGGGCCGCGAGGCCCTGGAGGCGGCCATCGCCAATTACACCGGTGCCATCCTGCCCATGGCGCAAGGCGAGGTGGTCTGCGAATGTTTCGGGGTCACCGATCTGGAAATCATCCGCGCCATTCGGGAGAATTCGCTGACCTCGGTGGAGGACATCACCAATTTCACCAAGGCCGGCGGCGGCTGCGGCAAGTGCGAGGGCAAGCTGCGGGCCCTGCTGGCCGAGACGGTGGAGGGTGCGGCTGGACAGCTAACCGGCGCACCCAGGAAGAAGCGCATGACCACCTTGGAAAAAATCAAGAAAATTGAAGAGGTCATCGAGCGGGAGATCAAGCCCACCCTGAAAAAGGATGGCGGCGACATCCAATTGGTCGACGTGGATGGTGATTTCGTCACTGTATCGTTGCGGGGTTCGTGCGCCAACTGTCATTCTGCGCAAACCACCCTGAAGGAATATGTGGAGAAGAAGCTGCGCGAACAGGTACTGGACAGCCTGATCGTCGAGGAGGACAAGTAATGACTGTGCTACCCGAACAGGTCATCTACATGGACAATAACGCCACCACCCGGATCGCGCCCGAGGTGTTGGATGCCATGATGCCCTATCTGACCCAGTTCTACGGCAACCCTTCCTCCATGCACACCTTTGGCGGCCAGGTCGGCCGGGCAGTCGACCTGGCCCGGCAGGAAATCGCCGACCTGATCGGCGCTGATCCCGACGAAATCGTGTTCACCAGTTGCGGCACCGAGAGTGATTCCACTGCCATTCTTTCCGCCCTTCAGACCAATCCCGGAAAAAACCACTTGGTGACCACCAGGGTGGAGCATCCGGCGGTCAAAAACCTGTGCGATAACCTGGAGGGCTTTACCGGCCGCAAATACCATGTCACCCGCCTGCCGGTCGCCGCCGACGGCACTTTGGACCTGCAGCGGTTTACCGAGAGCCTCACCGACGACACCGCCATTGTCAGCGTGATGTGGGCCAACAACGAAACCGGAGTGCTCTTCCCGGTGGAGGAAATGGCCCGGATCGCCAAGGAGCGGGGCATCCTCTTCCATACCGACGCGGTGCAGGCGGTGGGCAAGATCCCGATCAAGCTCAAGGAAACGGCCATTGATTTCCTCTCCTTTTCCGGCCACAAGCTCCATGCCCCTAAAGGGGTGGGGGTTCTCTATGTCCGCAAGGGCACACCCTACATTCCCTTCATGAACGGCGGCCACCAGGAACACGGACGGCGGGGCGGCACCGAGAACGTCGCCTCGATCATCGGCCTGGGACGGGCTTGTACCTTGGCAGCCGAGACGATGGCCGAGGAAAACACCAGGGTGCTGGCGCTGCGGGACAAACTCGAACGGGGGCTGCTGGGCGCGATTCCCAAATCGCTGCTCAACGGGCACCCGAGTCTGCGCCTGCCCAACACCACCAACATCAGTTTCGAGTATGTCGAGGGCGAGGCCATCTTATTGCACATGAACCAGCACAACATCTGTGCCTCCTCCGGTTCGGCCTGCACCTCCGGCTCCCTGGAGCCTTCCCATGTCCTCCGGGCCATGGGCGTGCCCTTCACCGCGGCGCACGGTTCGATCCGTTTCAGCCTCTCCATCTACAATACCGAACAAGAAGTCGATTTCGTCTTGGCGACCCTGCCCGGCATCATCGCCAAGCTGCGGGACCTGTCCCCTTTCTGGGAGGACTGATAACTTAGTCGTTTCCAGGCGCCGCCGAGCTTAAGGCTGGCGGCGCCTTTTTCCGCACCCATTGCCGTCGAGCCGCCATGCGCATTATTGCCCCGAGCTTCACCATCCTTGATGAACTTGACCGGCAGTCCCTCCCAGTCCGCATCGAATATTGCGGCCGGATCTGCTATAAAAGCGAAAACCGGATCGACAGCGATTCGGCCATCCCCTTTGTCAAAAAGATGGTGACCAGCGGTCATAATTCCGTCCTGGAGATGGGGGTGACCACCCTGATTGCCACCTGCGCCACCCCGGAGCCTATCCAAGCCCTCTTCGGCCGTCAGCCGAAATTCCTGCACATCGATCAACTGCAGGGCCATCAGTTGTTGATCACCGGCTCCATCCGCGCCTTTCGCGAGATGTGGTTCTTGAATCCCCATGACGCCATCTGCCGGGCCATTGCCCGGTTTCTTCGCGACCGTCACCCCTATTTTTTCGAGGCGCTGTCTTTACCCGAAGATGCGGAGGCGTCCGCGGGCCTGACCATCGAGCAGCTTAAACTCGCCGCGGTGGAGCAACTTGCCCCGCCCCTTTTAGCCAGGCATCGCTTCCTGGCGGTCAAATTCATCGTCAACCGCGCGGTCACCCACGAGCTGGTCCGCCACCGCCCCTGCTCGTTTCTCCAGGAAAGCCAGCGTTACTGCCGCTACTCCGCCGATAAGTTCGGCAACGAAGTCACCTTCATCAAACCGGTCTTTTTCGAGGAAGGAAGCGAGGAATTCATGGTGTGGCAACAGGCGATGGCAGCCATGGAAACCCAGTACCTCTGGCTGCTGCAAACCTCCTCACCGCAAGCGGCCCGGACCGTGCTGCCCAATTCCTGCAAAACCGAAATCATCGTCTACGCCAATCTCGCGGAATGGAAACACATTTTAGCCCTGCGCACGCCGCCTGCAGCCGAGCCGTCGATGCGCGAGGTCATGATCCCCTTGGCTCAAGAATTGGGGCGCCGCTACCCGGCCGTATTTTCCTGAACCGCAAAAAAAACGGGATCCAATTCCGTCCACCAGAGCCTTCTCTTTCGGCCCAGATCCGTCATTTCCCCCGTCTTCCGCTTCTTTTTTTTGAAAAAAAATCTTTTCTTTTTGCCCAGTTGCGTGTTGTGGCACAAGCCTTGCCTGGTGGTGGTTGGCGGGCTGGTTCAAATTTGGCGTGTGCCCACAAGTCTTGTGATTTTCTCCGCGCCCCAATCGCTATTCCATTGGAATCTTGCGATAGATCTTTCGCCACTGCTCTAAATTGTGCCCGCAAACCGCAAACTTAAGTTGACCCATGGGCGCATTTATTATATTAATATCGTAAAAACATCACATTCCACACCTCACGCAGGAATAAGACCACATATGCCGCTCAAACCAGGACAACCCGCATCGGATGCCGCTCGAGGCTCGATGAAAAGGACGGTCAAGGATCAATCCGGCGCCGGCCGAATCAAGATCGGCGAGCTGTTGAGCAAGGCCGGCTATATC
>WRKE01000235.1 GCA_009778235.1 Pseudomonadota bacterium | reverse complement strand
CTGGGATCATTGGTTTGGCAGATCAGGAAAGAGTTCTGGTAAATGCGGAATCCTTTGATTGCTGCTGTCTGGTTGTATTCCCATGAAAACGTGAACTGTTTGGTATTGGCGAACAACTCCGGATAGGCCGTTGGATCAAAAACCAACAGGTTGGACGGATTACTCTCGCTGCCATCGCTAGCCACTTTGGTTATGCTGAAGGCCATGGTGTCACGGACTAGATCGGCCCTGCAGGAAATTGTGTTCGTGGATGAATTGGTTGTTTCGCACAGCAGGGTATTGTTCAGGTAGATCCGGTAGCCTTTGAGGCTGGTTGTATCAGCCGGCGCGGTCCAGGTGAAGGTAAACAGTTTGTTGCCGGTCGTCTCCAGTTGCGGAGGGGGTTGCGGGCCGGTCGGGATGTCGGCTGCGGTGAAGACAAATGGTTGTGAGTGCGGGCTTTCCGTGTTGTCCGCGAAGGTGGCGGTCAAGGTAAAGTTGGTGGTGTCCTGGGGCAGCGATACCGTGCAGTCCATCGCGGTGGCGGCGGGATCTTTGGTCTCGCAAACAAAAACACCCTCCATATACAGCTTGAACCCGGTAAGGGCCGGTGAAGAGGGCGGGGTATATCCCCATTCAATATGGATTGTTTGGGGAGTCGCCGCCAATGCCATTCCGGGCAGGAAGCAACTGAGCAGGAGAAAGAGACGGATAAGCCATATATGCATCAGTATCACCGCATGAGAAGAGGCAAAAACATCGAGATCTTTGCAAAGAGGTTGCACGATGCGTGCCATGCGTTGTGTTGAGTCATTGGTCGAAAATTCAATATGATATGAGGTTGAACCAATTCCGGCCGATTGCCATCTTACATTTTGGTAATTAGGTGGATGGGGCGGTTATCAGTGGAAGTGCGATATCGCCCACATGGCCCATTCATATTGGGCGGTCGAGAGATCACTCTTCTTGTTTTCCACGAAATCGGCCAATGCGGTGGGAGAATCGAAAGTGATGGAATAATAGCCGCTGGCGTGGTTACCGCGTCCCAGCAACGTGGTCTTGCCACTTTGCTCGAGCCCGACCATCAGGTCATGGTTCTTGTAAATAGTGGAGGTGCCTGACCGGGTGATGGTCCCATACTTGGTCTGGACATAAAAGCGATGGGTGAGACCGGCGACAACGATGATCAGGACCAGGGCTACAGCCGAGGCAATCCTGGCATAGTTGGTGTGGCGCTGGGGATTGAAGATGTCGCTGTAGGAGATCGGCACATACTTCTGGATGGCCCGCTGGATATCTGTTTGCCGCGCCAGGCAGGGCTGGACCGCCTTACCGGTAAAATTTTCGATATCGGCAATGGCTTCGATATCCGAAGGATCGGCCATGGCAACCCGAAGAATCTTGTCGCTTTCAAGGCACAGGGGGATAACATCGTACCTGGAACAGAGATAGCGGGGCAGCATTCCTTTTGCCGATTCGTTGTATTCCTGGGCAACACTGATGATCGGCGAGTCAAACTGGGCGGAAAGCGTTTCAAGCAGTTGGTCGCTGGTGATGATGCCCATTTTTACCAGAATCCTGCCGAGCCTGCGGTTCCCGCCAACCTGCATTTTCAGGGCGCGATTGCAGTCTGCCACAGTGATGAGGCCGGCATCGATCAGGAGTTCACCTAAACGTTTCTTGTCAGACATGACCATGCTCCGTAAAAAACCATGAATATTGAACCTGTTGCGCGTATGATGGTTCGCTTTTCCGTCAGTTGAGTCCATCCATGGAGGACAAGAACGGCTCCAACTCTGGCCGGGATGCGGCGGCAGACGTACTCCAGATCCGTTAAAATCATAATCATTGTTCTAAATGATATTTTAACTCGTTTGGGGAGAATTAGCCAAGAAAAGATAGAGAGAAAACCTCGAAACTTTGAGCGGAAGGGGGATATTTCGGCTGAAACGGCAGGGTGACTGGCGGAAAATCCTAGGAGTACCAGATGGTTCGCTTCAAAGGAGGGTCGGCCCCCTCATTCTATTTCGTTTTCAAGATGTCACGGATTCCTGGCCGATTGGCTAGCTTGCTGACAACTTTTTTTGTTTGCAGCTATTTCCGCCAAGCCAAGTTCAGCATGGTTGGTCGCGGTGTCGAGCGAGTCAAAAACCTGGTTGGCAACAGAGTTTCTTCGCAGAGTATTCCAGATTTATTTCTTTGTATTTTCAGGAAAAAGATGATGTCGGGCAGCCGAATGGCCGCACCCGCACGTCGGGAGGGGCAACAACGGGCGGGTGTGCGGCCTTGGGAATTATTCGTCAGTGGTGATTTCTGACCTGATTTTTTCAATGATTTTACTGCCGATCCCTTTTACCTTGATCAGATCGTCAGCGGTTTGGAATTTTCCGTTTTCGGTTCGATAGGCGACAATGGCCTCTGCCTTGACCTTGCCTATTCCGTTGAGGGCCGCCAATTCGTCCGCGGTGGCGGTGTTGATGTTGACCTTGGCAAAGGCGGCGGTGACGAGGCAGAGAATAAATACGATGGCTAAATACAACTTTTTCACAGAACCTCCTTGGCTTGAAGTGAGAGAGAAAAGGATGGGACAGGTTCATGATAGGTGAAAATAATTATCAAGGTCAAGTCATAATGCCGCAAAAGTAGGCAACAAGGCATGATGATTTTTTCGAGTGGGGCGTACCAGGATGATTCCGCGCCATTGGCCGCGGGTGAAATTTTACTAACTCATTAATATTGTTTGAAGATATCAATATGGGCAAGGCGATGGCCGTGGTTTGGAGTGGTCGAGGGCGCGGGTATGGTTTTTTTCGCGAATTGCTGGATCAAGGTCGCCAGCGGGCCCGTCTGTTCATGGCGACAGCCTTGTTGGTCGGCGCACCATTTTTCTTTTGGGGCGCGCCGGAATATCTTTCGCCCCGCTCCCTTCATGCGGCCTGGGATCTGGGGCACTTCCTCTACTTCTTGGTGTTCACCTGCTGGGCCCATGATATCTGGCGCAAAAAAGGCAAGCCAACTTCCTCTTTCCCCTTTTTTGCAGCGATGTTCACCTTGGTCTTGCTGCTCGGTACGACGGTGGAGTTCATGCAGATGTTGGTCGACGGACGCTCCCCGGATATCTTCGATGTTCTGCGCAACCAGCTCGGCTGCCTGACCGCCTTTGCCTTTTTCATCCGGCCGAGATTGTTTGGCTTGCGCTGGCGGCAGGCCGTGTTACAGGTAGGGGTGTTCGTGTTGCTGGGGTTGGCGGCCTGGCCGCTGGCTCGGGCGCTGTTCGACGAATCCGCAGCCCGTCTTCAGTTCCCGGTGTTAACCGATTTCGAAACAATGTTTGAATGTGACCGCTGGAACAATGGTTCGCCGCTGCGGCTTACGCGCGAATATGTCCGGCATGGGAGTCAGGCAGCACGACTTGAGCTGTCAACGGATGCATATTCGGGGATTGCTCTAATCCATTTTCCCCGGGACTGGAGCGGTTACCAAACCTTACATTTCAGCGTCTACAATCCCGATGCCGCTCAACTGAAGCTCAACACCCGCATCCATGACATCCACCACAGGGCGCACGGCATGGAATACCAGGATCGTTTCCATCAAGCCTTTACGCTGGTACCGGGATGGAACGATCTGGTGATTGCATTGGACAAGGTCAAGGCGAGTCCCGAGGGCCGGACCATGGATATGGAGCATATCGAAGGTTTTGGCCTGTTCGTCGTCCGTCAGCCCCGGCCGCAGGTAATTTATCTTGATCACATCTATCTCGACAGGTAATGCCCGTGAATAGAATCTATCACCCCCGATCATTTCCCTCGCTCCTGCTCACCGGTTTTATTTTTGTCGTCCTGCCCCTGATCGTGGCCTTGGGCAGTGCGATCCAGATTCTCGACGGTTTGGTTCAGCAAAGCGCGGTGGCGGTGTTCCGCTCCGCGGGCCGGATTGACAATTGTCGAAAGGTGGCGGAGCTGCTCAATCGTGAGGAGCGCTCAGCACGGCTCTTCTTGGTGTTGGGTGAAAGCGAGCATCTCGAGGATGTCACTGCCAGGCATCGGGAGATTGATGATCTGCTGAGCCAGTTTGCCGTTCTGAATGTCAATAACGACCTGGCAGGGCTGATCGAGCAGCTTCAGCACAAGGAGCGGCTCCTGGTCGAGGCGTTGACAGGTCTCCATGGCACCAAAGCTGAAAGAAAAAGCAGGCAGGAAAAGGCGCTTGCCGGCTATAATGAGATCGGATCGTTGGTGGATCGGCTGGAGCGGTCAAGCAACAGCATGATGATCAAGGAAGTCGATGCCCTCAAGCAACAGGCACAAAGCAACAAGACCACCCTTGCCTGGCAGATCTCGGGGTTGATCGGCTTCAGTGTGCTACTGGTGGTCTTGTTCATGTCCCTGATCAACAAACCAATCAGCCAGCTGGACCAGGGCATCGAGCGCTTGGGCGAGGGTGATTTCGCCACCCCGATCGTGGTCTCGGGCCCCCGGGATCTGGAGACGATCGGCGAGAAGCTTGATTGGCTACGCAAGCGCCTGAACACCCTGGATCGGGAGAAAGTGCGGATGCTGGCCCACATTTCCCATGAATTGAAGACCCCCTTATCCTCGATCAAGGAAGGAGCGGGATTGCTCAAAGATGGCTTGGTCGGTTCGCTGAACGACCAGCAAGTCGAGGTGGTGGGCATTCTCGACCACAATTGCAGCAAATTACAGAAACTCATTCAGAACATCCTTGACTTCAACATGGCGCAGGCCAAGGAAATGCCGCTCGACTTTCAGGATGTCCGGGTCGATGCGCTGATGACCGACGTGGCGGAAGATCACCGGAACGCCATGCTGGCCAGGAATATTCATTTGAGAATGGAACTGTTGCCGGTGCGGGTCAACGCCAATCCAAATCAACTGAAGACAGTGCTTGATAATCTCCTTGCCAATGCCGTCAAATTCACTCAGGATGATGGAGAGATCGGCATTGTGATGCGGCGGAAGGGGCAGATACTGCGGCTGATTGTTGAAGACAGCGGACCCGGCATCAGCGAAGAAGACAGGGCGCAGATTTTTCTTCCTTTTTTTCAGGGGCAACAGAAAAATCGGTCTGTGGTGAAGGGGTCTGGCTTGGGGCTTGCAATAAGTAAAGAGTATATTCAGAACAGCGGTGGAACGCTTCGGTTGCTCCCCAGCGAACAAGGGGCGCGTTTTGAAGTGGTCATGCCGTGCGGCCAGGATGAGTCGTCATGAGAAAAGCGTATTGGGTGTCTATCTTGATTGCGGGTTTGATGTTGAGTGGTTGTGCTGGCAAGGAGCCTGAACCGCCAAAAGAGATCATCACGGTCCGGGCAACGGAAACAGATGAGATCCTTGCATGTTATGCTTCGGACAAGAAATTTTCCCGTAAAGAGTTCAACAATGCCTATAAGGCCGCTTTTGCCGATGTGACCCGATCCAAAGATGCCGAACCATCCCCCTTGCTGTGCTTAAGCCTGCATCAACTGGCGACCTACAAGCAGTTCAAAGGAGGGCTGGAGGCGCTGGTCCGCTATATCAAGGCCCAGCCGGAGAGCGCGCCCAGCCTGAAAGGGCTTGTGCAGTTGCTGCAGCGGCTGGATCAGGAAAAAGTAGGGAAATGGGCGCAAAACAATAAAAATTTGGATGTGAAAGAAGAGAAAGAAGAGCTGGAAGCTGAAAACAGGGGTTTGCTGGAGCGGATCGATGCCCTGGAAAAAAGCTCAGCCCAGGATCAGGAACGGATCAATGGATTGCAGCAGCAGATTGAACAGCTGAAAAACATCGAGAATATCATCAAAAACAGAGAACGATAATATGGGGCGTCAATACAAGATTCTATTGGTTGACGACGAGGCCGATTTGCTTCGTTTGTGGAAACTGCGACTTGAAAGCAAAAATTACCAGGTAGCGGTTGCATCCAGCGGCGAGGAGGCCCTGGCCACCTTCTCTGCATTCAAGCCCGAGGTGGTGCTCACTGACCTGCGGATGCCGGGCATAGACGGCATGGCCCTGTTCGAGGCGGTCCGCTCGCTCAACAAGTCGGTGCCGGTGATCATCATTACCGCCCATGGCTCCATCCCCGAAGCGGTCGAGGCCACCAGGCAGGGGGTCTTTTCATTCCTGACCAAACCGATCGAAGGGGCCATTCTGCTTCAGGAAATCGCCAAGGCCATCGAGATGACCTGCGGGGGCGCCGGTGATGCCCCTGAAAGCCGCGAAGAATGGAGGCAGGACATCATCAGCCAGAGCGCGGTCATGGAGGAGTTGCTTTCCCGTGCCAAGCTGGTGGCCGAAACCGATTCCACCGTGCTCATCCGGGGAGAGAGCGGCACTGGCAAGGAGCTGCTCGCCATTGCCATCCACCGGGCCAGCCAATACCGCCACGGCCCCTTTATCCCGGTGAATTGCACGGCAATTCCCGAATCCTTGCTGGAATCCGAGCTGTTTGGCCATGTCAAGGGATCGTTCACCGGCGCGGTCAAGAGTTATGCAGGGCTGTTTCAATCGGCGGATAACGGCACGCTTTTCCTCGATGAAATCGGGGACATGCCCCTGCGCATCCAGGTCAAGCTGCTGCGGGTGCTTCAAGATCGGCAGATTCGTCCGGTGGGCAGCCCCCGGCCGGTGCCGGTCAATGTGCGGATCATCTCGGCCACCCACAATAACCTGGAAGAGGCCATCCGCGAAAACACCTTCCGCGAAGACCTGTTCTATCGGCTGAACGTGGTCAGTCTGGAGCTTCCCCCCCTGCACAAACGCAAAGAGGACATTCCCTTGCTGGCCGAACATTTCGTCGGCATTCTCACCAAAAAGCAGGATAGCCAGGAGAAGCGGTTCACGCCCGAGGCCATGAAGATCCTGGTCGAGGCCGAATGGCCTGGCAATATCAGACAGATGTACAATGTGATCGAAAATGCGGTGGCCCTGGCGACCTCCTCCCTGATCACCGAGGATTTGCTGTTTGACGCCATCAAGCAGCATCAAAAGAAGATTCTATCCCTGGCAGAGGCGCGGCGGCAGTTTGAACAGCAATATCTCATCCAGTTGCTGCAAACCACCCAAGGTAACGTCTCCCAGGCCGCCCGCCTGGCACAGCGTAACCGCACCGACTTCTACAAGTTGCTGAACCGGCATCATATCGTGCCGTCCCTGTACAAAGATTGATCATTGCCCCCTGTCGCCAAAATGCGGCAGACATGACCTGTTCCTGCACAAGTGCGCTAAAAACAAGGGCAACGTCGGTCGCGGAAAAGAGACGGCGATTTAAGGGGCGGGCTGGCAAACGGGGCAGGAGTAGGTGGCCCTGCCTGCCAAGACGGTTTTGACGATGGTTTGGCCGCAGCGCGGGCACGGCAGACGTTCGCGGCCGTACACCTGAAAATGCAGTTGGAAGTAGCCGGGATGGCCGGTAGCGCCAAGAAAGTCGGCAATGGTGGAGCCGCCGGTGGCAATCGCCAGTTGCAAGATCCGCTGGGACTCGACCACAACCCGTCGCCAATCGGCCACGGTCAAGCGCCTCGCTTCAGTCGCCGGGTGGATGCGGCTGGCAAACAGAATCTCGTTGGCGTAGATATTGCCGATGCCGGCAATGAGCCGTCCATTCATGAGCAGCGACTTGACCGCCACTATTCTGCGGTCCGCGAGCCGGTGCAGATGCCTGGCCGTGAATTCGCTGCCCAGCGGCTCGATCCCCTCCCTGGCGGAAAAAGCGCATTCAGCCTCCTGGGCCGCTTTCGCCGGCCAGACCATCACCGCCCCGAATCGGCGGCTGTCATTGAGGCGTACCTGCTGGCCGCTATCCAGAGTCAGGATGAGATGATCGTGGCGATGACGCGCCGCGCCGTCTTCGTGCAGGCCTAGCTTGCCGGTCATGCCCAGGTGGATGACCAGGACCGCGCCACTGTCCATCCGCATCAGCAGATATTTGGCCCTTCGGTCGAGGGTCTGGATGCGGCGTTGAAGGATGTGCTCGTGCAACAGGCCCAGCGGCATCGGGATTCGCAGCCGAAGACCGCTGACCGCGATGGCGGTCACGGTTCGACCGGGCAGATGGTCGAGCAGACCCTGTCGGGTGACTTCCACCTCAGGCAACTCAGGCATGGGCATCTCCGGTGGCGCAGGCCAGCAGATGGCTGTCCACCTCGGTCATGCGCACCG
>WRKE01000234.1 GCA_009778235.1 Pseudomonadota bacterium | reverse complement strand
CCCTGAACCCCACCCGGGCCGCCAGCTCGGCGGTGCAGGCGGCCACGTGTCCCGCGCCGAGCAGGTACACCGTGCCGCTCAGCGCAAAGGAGGCAAGCAGATAGCCCTGGCCCTGATGCTCGACCAAGGCAGCGGCCGTGGCTGAGGCCAGGGTCTTTTTGATCGTGGCCAGCAGCGATTCGGGGAGGTCGGCGCGGCCGCATGCCCCCTGATGGTCGACCACGAATTGCTCCGACCCGTCCAGGGGACAGACCAGGGTGGCGCGGCGGCCGGCCCGCATGGCCGCCAGCAGCGCATCGAAGATGTCGCGGTTGACCGCGCTGGCCTCCAGGTATGCCAGCAAGAGTTCCATCCTGCCGCCGCAGATCATGTCGGTTGTGGCGGCATCGCGGTGGTCAAGGTCAAAGGTCCGGCGCAGGCAGCGGTGGCCTGCGAAACAGGCCGCTGCCTCCCGGATGGCCGTGGCCTCGACCAGGCCGCCGCCGACCGTGCCCAAGGTGCGGCCGTCCCGGAACACGATCATCTTGGCCCCGGCCAACCGGGGCGTGGACCCGCTCTGGCTGGCGATAGTCACCAGCACCAGATCCTGGCCCTCGCCTAAGCTGATACAGATCTGTTCCAGTATTTTTTTCATTTCATGCCGCCCTCTCCAGACGATGGTCCTCAAGAAAGCGTTCCATTGGCCAAAGGATCGTTGGTTGCGGGCACAGCCCCTTGTTTGGGTGGGAAGATGGAGGGACGGGGCCGGGGATGACCGTCCGTCCCGGTCAAAGGTTTGCGTTCGGCGACCGCCGAACCTTCAGACGCCTCAGGAACCGCCGAAGCCGATGGAGACGCTACCGTCGATGACGATTACCGGCACCTTGCGCTGGCCCTGGCTGAGGCGCAGCATCTCTTCCAGCCGGGCGGGATCGAGTTTGACATCGTAATAGACATGATCAGGATTCGCCTCACGGGCGCGGATGGTGTGGGGTCAGCCGTGTTTGCCGTAAATGATGGTTGTGGTCATGTGGTTCCTCCATGATCATTTGGGGTAAAGCCCGCCCTCGTGGTGCGGGCATGGTACGATCCGCGCGGAGTTTTTTTATTTATCTCCGTCAGAACTTAAGCTCGATATCCGGCAGTTGGGCGTAGACCTGGCGGATATCCGTGCAGCTCATCAACACCGAGGTGACCTGCGGCAGCGGTTCCGGCCAGATGCCGGCCAGATCGCACTCACCGGGCCGAAGGGGGTGAAAGGCCAGCATTTCCCGTGGCGGGCAAAAGGCGGTGACGATGCCCGGCTTGTCGCCCCGGGCATCAATGCGGTACCAGCCAAACCCGGGCAGGAGCACACTGTTTAAGCCGTGGAGGCAATGGGACACAGGGGCCTCTTCCTTCATCAGGCGTTGGTAGCAGAGTCCCGCTGGAATCCGGTTGGCCCGCAGCAGCGCCGCCAGCAGGTGGCTTTTGGCATAGCAGAATCCGGTGCGGTGGCGCAGCACGTCCGAGGCGCTGCAGGTCACCGCATTCTCTTCATTTTGAAAATCCCAACTGTGCCTGATCTCATCCCGGACAAACTCGAAACATTGGCGGGCAATGATCATCTGGTCGGACAAGCCCCTGGCCAGGTCAGCGGCCTGGGCCCGGACCTCGGGATGATCGCAATCGATGTGGAGGCTGGGGGCGAGATATTGCGCCAAGGAAATGGCGGCGCCGGTAAGCCCTTCGGCACCTTCCGGGCATCCCGGAGGCAGGTGGTCAGTGACCGAGGAACTCATTGATTTCCTGGTAGCTGATGATCTGGATCTCCGCCTCCATGTTGCGCGAGCGGACCGTGGTTGGAGCCGGGTCGCCCTGCTGGACAGGCAGCAAGCAGGGTTTATCCTGGTCGACAAAAATGATGACTGCCGGGGCCCGGCCCAGGTCTTCCAGCCGGTATCCCACCAGCTTGGCGGTTTCCTGGTCAACTATCACGTCAGTGCCTTGGATGTGCATGCTCGTTTCCTGTTTGCGGTCTGGGGATGAATGGCTGGGGCGGCGCACTGGCCCATATCCTGGTACCGCCATCGTGGTTCAGCCATAGGTAAACGGTTCTCACTGAAAATGCACGGCCTCTTTTTGTTCGGCCTATCCGGCCATCGCCAGTGCCCCGCTCTGGCCGCACAGTCAGCCGAACCACGGTGCCTGGGCCATTTTTTCGCGCCAGTTGGCTTGATTCTTTAGCTACTATTGACATTGTTGAGATATTGCCTTCAAGGAAACAAGCCCGAAGGGCCACACGCCTTCGCCCCAGCCATCGATTGGACGTAAGATTGATCATGAACCAAGAACCCGTTGTTGCCAGCCCATGTGGTTGCACCGCCCCGTGCGGGCATAGCCACCAAGACCAGGCCTCCCAACCTGCCCACGACCTCGGCTCCTGCTGCGGCCACTCCGCTTACCGCGGCCGCGCGGCGTCTGCGCCGGTCGATCTGGCCCGGCTGGGCAAAGGTTCAGCGACCCGTGCCGTGTATCGCATTATTAACATGGATTGCCCCACCGAGGAGGCCCTGATCCGCAAAAAACTGGGCAACATGGAGGGGATCGTCAGTCTCGAGTTCAAGCTCCTGCAGCGGGTGTTGATCGTTCACCACACCCTGCCGTCGTCCAGACCCATTGAGGCAGCGCTTGTTGCCATCGACATGCGACCCGAATCCATAGGCCAAAAGCCGCAGGCCGCTGCACGCCTGCCCGTGGTCCGCTTTCCTCTGGCCCGGCTGGCGCTGGCCGGCGGATTTGCCCTGGCCGCGGAACTGGCCGAACTGCTGGGCGAAAGCGGTCTGATCTCCCCAGGTGCTGCCCCGGATTTTTTTGCCGGCCTCCTCGTCACCTGGCTGCCTTTGGGTTTGGCGGTGATCGCCATCCTGGTCGGCGGCCTGGCCACCTATCAAAAAGGGTGGATCGCGCTCAAGAATTTTGATTTGAACATCAACGGGCTCATGTCCATGGCCGTGACCGGCGCGATCCTCATCGGGCGCTATCCGGAGGCCGCGATGGTCATGGTTTTATTCAGCCTGGCCGAGGCGATTGAAGCCAAGTCCCTGGACCGGGCGCGCAGGGCCATCGGTGGGCTGCTTAGTCTCGTGCCCGAGACCGCCACCGTTCTTCAGGAAGACTCCACCTGGGTAGAGATGGAAAGCGGGCGGGTACCGGTCGGCAGCCGGGTGCGGGTCAAGCCGGGCGAACGGATCGG
Source organism: Pseudomonadota bacterium (assembly GCA_009778235.1). Classification (GTDB taxonomy): domain Bacteria; phylum Desulfobacterota; class Desulfobulbia; order Desulfobulbales; family Desulfobulbaceae; genus Desulfobulbus. Next base: position 4,894 of record WRKE01000234.1, on the reverse strand, counting down.
GCTTGACGGGGTTGTGGTCCTGGGCCAATCAACGGTCAACCAGGCGCCGATCACCGGGGAAAGCATGCCCATCGAGAAAACCGTGGGCGACCCGGTGTTCGCCGGGACCATTAACGGCGCCGGTTCGTTTGAATTGCGCGTCACCGCCGGTGCTGACGATTCGACCCTGGCCCGCATCATCCACGCGGTGGAAGAGGCCCAGGCCAGCCGCGCGCCCATCCAGCGCCTGGTCGACCGGTTCGCCCGCATCTATACCCCGGCGATGTTGCTGGCGGCCCTGCTGGTGGCGATCGTGCCGCCGCTGTTGCTGGCCGGTTCCTTCCACGAGTGGATCTACACAGGACTGGTCATCCTGGTCATCGGTTGCCCCTGCGCCCTGGTCATCTCCACCCCGGTCTGCATTGTCAGCGCCCTGGCGGCGGCGACCCGCCACGGCATCTTGATCAAGGGCGGCCTGTTCCTCGAGCAGGGGCGCCGGCTGCGCTCCCTGGCCCTGGACAAGACCGGTACCCTTACCTTTGGCAAGCCTGGATTGACCGACTTTGTCGCCTGGGGTGGCACGGACCGGGATGCGGCGGCGGTCCTGGCGGCCAGTCTGGCTGCCCGTTCGGATCACCCGGTGTCCCTCGCCATTGCCGAGGCCTTTGCACGGCAACCGGCATCCCTGCCCGAAGTCCACGACCTGGCTGCCCTTGCCGGCCGGGGTTTGCGCGGGGTCATTGCCGGCCAGCTCTGGCACCTGGGCAACCATCGTCTGGTGGAGGAGCTTGCCCAGTGCTCACCTGAACTGGAGGCGCGGATCTTTGCCCTGGAAGAACAGGGCAAGAGCGTGGTGGCCCTGGTGGGCGATCAGGGGGTTGCGGGCCTGTTTGGCGTGGCTGATACGCTTAAACCGAGCAGTGTTGCGGCCATTGCCGATTTGCGGCGGCTTGGGGTCAGGACCGTGATGTTGACCGGCGACAACGAGCATACCGCCCGGGCCATCGCCGAACAGGTGGGGCTGGACAGCTTCAAGGCCAACCTCCTGCCCCGGGACAAGCTGGCCGTGGTCGATGAGCTGGCCGCCTGCGGCAAGGTCGGCATGGTGGGCGATGGCATCAACGACGCCCCGGCCCTGGCCAGGGCGGATATCGGTTTCGCCATGGCCGCGGCCGGCACCGATGCCGCCATCGAAACCGCGGACGTGGCCTTGATGGACGACGATCTCCGCAAGATTCCGCGTTTCATCCGGCTGTCGCGGGCCACCCATGCCATCTTGGCGCAGAACATCATCCTGGCCCTGGGGATGAAGGCTCTGTTCTTCGGTCTGACCTTGACCGGCCAGGCGACCATGTGGATGGCCGTGTTCGCGGATATGGGCACCAGTCTGCTGGTCGTGGCCAATGGCCTCAGGGCACTGCGGCAATGAGCGGCCGCCGGCGAGCTGGTCCGGCGCCAAGGTCAGATGGGCAGCTTGAATTTAGTGTTCTCTCAATGCGAAGGGGACCAGCCTCCCCCCAGTGCCTTGACCAGAGCGACCGATGAAGTCATTTGCCGGCCAAGAATCCCGATCACGGTACTTTTGCTTTCCGTCTCCACAATTTGAGCGGTGAACACCTTGAGATACCCAACCGTCCCCGCTTGATATTGATTCAAGGTAATGGCCGCGGCCTGACTTGCCGCTGCGCGCGCCTCTTCCCGGATCTTCGCTTCATCCGCCAAGAGACGCAGGGCGGCCATATGGTCCTCAACCTCCGAGAAGGCGTTCAATACCGTCTGCCTATAGGCCGCGACACTCGCCTCATAGGCGGCCCGCGCCTGATCGGATTGAGCCCGGCGTAAACCGCCATCAAAGACGCTGGCCGAGATCGAAGGTCCCACCGCCCAAAACCTGCTTGGCCACGAGATCCATTGCGCCATTTCAGAGGCCTCCAAACCGAACGAAGCACCCAATTGCACTGTCGGGTAATACGAGGCCGTGACCACACCAATCTGGGCATTGGCCGCGGCCATCAGCCGTTCGCTGGATCTGATGTCCGGCCGCCTCTCCAGCAGCTCGGAAGGCAAGGCTCCCGGTATGACCGGAACCGCGTTGTCCAGCGGCATGGCGGGAAGGGAAAAGGAACTGGCCGGCTTGCCAATCAGCAGGGCGATGGCATGCTCGCACTGGGTACGCTGCACACCCGCATCAACCAGGGAGGCCTGGGCGCTTTTCAGCAGGCTTTCCGCCTGCAGCACGTCAGCCTGTCCCGCCACTTCGGCGGCATACAGGTTTTTGGTTATCGCAAGCGACTTTTGATAGTAACTGACCGTGTCGCGCAGAAGCTCGATCTGGGCGTCGGCGGTGCGTAACTGAAAAAAAGTGGTGGCGAGCAGGGCCTGGGCGCTCAGCCGCGCTCCGGCCAGATCGGCCTCGCTCGCCTGGAGCGAAGCCTTGCCCGCTTCGACCGAGCGGCGGATCCTGCCCCACAGGTCGATCTCCCAGGAGAGATTGGCGGGCAGGGTAAAATCATTGGCCGTGGTCCCCCTGCCATTCATCGCATTGGCGGATGAGCGGGAGCGGGTCGCCGAGGCCTGCTGGGCAAGCGCCGGGTATCGCGCGGCCTCGCTCGCCTCGGCAAGGGCTTTGGCCTGGCGGTATTGGGCTTCGGCCACCGCGATATTCTGATTCGAGAGCAGCACCTGTTCTTCGAGCGCGTTCAAGGTCTGATCATGAAAGATCTGCCACCATTTGTCCGGGAGCGTGGCCTCATCCGGCCGGGCTACCTTCCATCCCTGGCCTTCTTTGAAGGCCGGCGGCGTCTCCACGCCCGGTTGAACATAATCCGGGCCAACCGGGGCGCAGGCACCTGTGGCCGCGACGATCAGGAACACCAAAACAGGCCGTAATCGAGAGACGAATTGTCCGTTCATCATGTCCAGCTTCCTCATTATGGTATGTGCGCGGCTATCCTCGGCATTCTCAGGCGCTCATCCGGGTCTTGCCCGCCCACCAGATCCTGAACCGGTCCATATAGAGATACACCACGGGCGTCGTGTAGAGGGTCAGCATCTGGCTGAAAATCAGGCCGCCAACAATGGAGATACCCAATGGCCGGCGCAGCTCCGAACCAACGCCATGCCCGATGGCCAGGGGCAACGCTCCCAAAAGTGCGGACATCGTGGTCATCAAAATGGGCCGGAAACGGAGCAGACAGGCATGATAAATAGCTTCTTCCGGGCTCTTGCCTTCCTTGCGTTCGGATTCAATGGCAAAATCCACCATGATGATCCCGTTTTTCTTGACGATGCCGATCAGGAGAATGACGCCGATTATGGCAATGACACTCAGGTCGGTCTTGAACATCATCAGGCCGGCCACCGCGCCAACTCCGGCCGACGGCAGGGTGGACAAAATGGTAATGGGGTGGATGTAGCTCTCGTAGAGCACCCCCAAGATAATGAAAACCGAGACCAGTGCGGCGGCTATCAGCAGCGGTTGATTATTCAGTGATGCCTGAAAGGCCTGGGCGGTTCCCTTAAAACTGCCCAGCACCGAAGCCGGCATACCCAGCTCCCGGCTCGCCTTTTCGATCGCCTTGACCCCATCGCCCAGGGCCATACCGGGAGCAAGGTTAAAGGACAGGGTAACCGCCGGGAATTGACTTTGGTGATTAATAGCCAACGAAGTGGCTTCCGGTTTGTAGTGCGTAAAGGCGGCTAACGGCACGAGGGCGCCGCCAGAAGAGGGCACAAAGATGTCCCGCAAGGTCTCGGGACTCTGCCAGAACACCGGGTCAACTTCCATGACCACATGATATTGATTGAGCAGCGTATAGGAGATAGACACCTGCCTCTGACCAAAGGCGTCGTAGAGCGTATTGTCGATGACCTGGGGGGTTATGCCCAGGCGGCTGGCGGTTTTGCGGTCGATGACCAGCGTGGCCTGGCGGCCCCTGACCTGCTGATCGCTGTTGGGATCCACAACCTGGGGAACGGAGCGCAGTTTTTGCAGGAGCTTTTGCGACCACATGTTGAGCTCCGCGACATTGGCGCTTTGCAGGGTATACTGGTACAGCGCATTGCTCGACCTGCCGCCGACCCGCAGATCCTGGGCGGGCTGGAGAAAGCTTGGCGCTCCGGGAACCTCGGCGAGTTGCCGCCGCAGTCTGCTGATCACTTCAGCCGAAGTCGCTGTGCGCTCGGCAAAGGGCTTTAAAGAAATGAACATCCTCGCCGTATTGGTCGTTGAGCCACCAGCTCCGCCACCGCCGGTAAATCCAACGACATCCTCGACATCAGGGTCTTTTTTGATAATGTTCACTATCTGGCTGAGTTTCTGGGCCATGGCCTGAAAGGAAATATCCTGCGCCGCCTGGATGTTCCCCATGATCCGGCCGGTATCCTGCTCCGGGAAAAAACCTTTGGGAATAATGGCAAACAGATACATATTCAAGGCGATGGTCAGCGCCATGATTCCCATTATCAGCCGGCTGTGGCCCAGGGCCCACGACAAAGAGACGGCGTAGTTCCGGTGCATCCAGGCGAATATCGCTTCGCTGGCGACATAGATGGGTCCATGGGTCTGTTTTTTTGCGGGTTTGAGTATCGTGGCGCACATCATTGGCGTAAGAGTGAGCGACACCACCAGGGACACCATGATGGCGATGGAGAGCGTCAGCGCGAATTCACGAAAAAGACGGCCAACAATGCCTCCCATCAAAAGGATCGGGATAAAGACGGCCACCAGGGAGACACTCATCGACATGACGGTGAAGGCGATCTCTTTTGCCCCTGAAAGCGCCGCCTGCAAGGGCGATTGCCCCATCTCGCGATACCTGGTGATGTTCTCCAGCACCACGATCGCATCGTCCACCACGAAACCAGTGGCGATGGTCAGCGCCATAAGCGAGAGGTTGTTTAAGGAGTAACCGAA
>WRKE01000233.1 GCA_009778235.1 Pseudomonadota bacterium | reverse complement strand
TGAAAGCCATTCCACTTGAAGCAAACCGGCGCGCATCATGGCCCGAATGCCCCATAGTTTCATCCCCATCGTCTTTTTCGTCCCGGTTTGTTTGTTGTTGATCGGCTACCTGGTGGTTCGTGAACAGACCACCGAGCGTCCCGGACAGCTGGCAATCACCACAGCGGGGATGGTGGAGATGTGCCTGAATTGCCATACCAGGGAAAAGCTGGACGGCGCCCACGACAATCAGGTGGTCGGCTGTTCGCCCTGCCACTTAGGCGATGCGCTGGCCATTGACAAGGATAAGGCCCATAGAGGTATGGTGCTGAATCCTGGCGATTTGCGCTGGGTGGCAAGGACCTGTGGGGTTGAGGGCTGCCACCCGGCGGATATCCACAAGGTGAAAAATTCCCTCATGGCCACCAATCGAGGCATTCTGGCCACCCTGCTCTATTATTGGGGCGAGCGGGACCGTCAGGATGCTGAGATCACGGTCGAGCATTTGCTGATGAGCGGTGAAACTTCGGTGGCGCTTGATTATTACCGCAAGCTCTGCGCCACCTGCCATCTGTGGAAACAGAAAGGAGACCTGCCCGGCGCACCGGCCTTTTTCAACGAGAAGGGGGGCGGCTGTGCTGCCTGTCACTACAACCTGCCTCCTTCAATACCGCGCAACACGGTTACCACCGAACTTGCGTCCACAGCTCAGGAGGCGATCGAAAAACGGCCCCACCCCCAGGTGGTCAAGCAGGTACCTGAGGAGAATTGCATTCGTTGCCATAACCGTTCCGGCCGCATCGGCTTGTCGTACACCGGCATTTTCGAGGCCGAGGGCTACGGCACGCCGTATGAAAAGGGACATCTCTCGTCGCAGAGATTGGCCGGCGACCGCTTTTATCTCAAGATCGCCGAGGATATCCACCATACCAAGGGGATGGTGTGCATCGACTGCCATATCCGCGACGAAATCATGGGGGATGGCACCAGCTACGCCCATTACGAGGATCAGGTGGAAATCACCTGCCAAAGTTGTCACGACGCCACGCCTGGCACCTCGCGCAAGGGCAAGCCCCTGACCAACGTCAGCGGGCGCCCGGGGCAATTTATCCTGACCGGCAAGATCGACGGCAAAGAGCATCCTCTTCGGCCCCCGAACCAGCAGGCCTGCCTGGCTCCCGGCCACCAGCGCCTCTCCTGTGCGGCCTGCCACTCCACCTGGGTGCCGCAGTGCTACGGCTGCCATGTCAAGCGGGACAAACGCGAAACCCATCTTGACAAGCTGACCCTCAAGGAGACGTCCGGCTGGTGGGAGGAAGGGCGTTCCTATATCCGCTATGAAAAACCGATGCTGGCGGTTTGGGGGGACAAGGTGGTGGTGGTGACGCCCGGCTGCCAGGATCTGGTGACCTTGATCGACGAAAAGGGCGCCTCCGAAGGGGGATTTAACCGGTTCACCATGGCGGCGATCAATCCCCACACCATCCAGGCCAAGGGGCGGACCTGCAAGGATTGCCATGCTGAACCGAAGACCATCGGTCTGGGAGAGGGCACGGTGACCCTGCGGCAAGGGCTGTGGCAGTTTCATCCGGTGGACCGGGGGCTGCAAAGCGAGCAGGGGCGGACACCGGGGCTCGATACCTTTGTGACCATCGACGGCACGCCGCTCCAGCACGGTTCACGGTCGAATCTGCGACCATTCAACGGTGAGGAGCTGCGGCGCATCCTCCGGGTCGGGCTCTGCCTTGATTGCCATAGCAAAGCCGACGACCAGCTCTGGCGCAGTTATGACCGCCAGCGATCCTGCCCGGTGTTTAAGGAGCTGTAACTGGCCGTGGCCGGCGAAAAATGTTTGCCTTCCCGGCCGATTTATGCTTGTGAAATTTGAACGGAAGCGTTACAGCGCACTACTTTTCGTCACTCAAGGATATGAGCAAGGAGTCAAGGATGTTTTCTGAAAAATTTGTGCTTGCGGATCGTGTGCTGGAAGTGGCCCCTTCTCCAACCCTGGCGGTCAATGCCAAGGCCAAGGCACTCAGGGCCGCCGGGGCGGATATCCTGAATTTCAGCGTGGGCGAGCCGGACATGTCCACGCCTGCCCATGTTTGCGCCGCGGGCCAAAAGGCCATCGAAGAGGGACGTACCCGCTATACGCCGGCGTCCGGCATTCCCGAACTGCGGGAAGCGGTTTGCACCAAATTGAAGCGGGAACATGGATGGGACTACAAGCCGGAGGATGTTCAGATCAGTTGCGGCGGCAAGCACGGGCTGTACAATATATTCCAGGCCATCCTCAATCCGGGGGACGAGGTGCTCATCTTCGCGCCCTATTGGGTGTCCTATCCGCCCATGGTGCAGTTGGCCGGAGGCGTACCGGTGATCGTCCCCCTACAGCAGGAACACCAGTTCGATATCGATCCGGCGGTGATGGCCCAATACGTTACCAGCAAGACCAAGGCCGTCATCCTCAACAGCCCTTCAAATCCGACCGGGGCGGTCTATTCGCAGGCCGCATTGGCCGAGGTCGCCAAAATGGCGTATGAGGGCGGCTGGCTGGTGGTCTCCGACGATATGTACGAGGAGCTTTATTACGGCGAAGGCAAGGTGCCGCATATCCTCCATGCCGATCCGCGGTTGAAGGAGCAGACAGTGCTCTCCAACGGGGTGTCGAAGTCGTTTGCCATGACCGGATGGCGGATCGGGTATTCGATCGGCCCGCGCGAGGTGATCGCGGCCATGAACAAGATCCAGAGCCAGTCCACCTCCAATCCGGCAGCGCCCTCTCAGTATGCGGCCTTGGCCGCGTTGAACGGGCCCCAGGATTTTCCCCACCAGTTGCGTGAGGCCTTTTTGCCCAGGCGGGCTTTTTTTGTCGAATCGCTGGAATCCATTGCTGGGGTAAGCTGCGTGGCCCCGATGGGCGCTTTTTATGTCTTTCCGAATTTTTCCACCTATTACGGCAAGAAGTTCAATGGGACGATCATTGACGGCTCCGTTGGCCTGGCCGACTATTTCCTGAGCGAGGCCCAGGTCGCCACTGTTCCGGGCGCCGCTTTCGGCGCCGACGATTTCATCCGTTTTTCGTTCGCCACCTCGCTCACCACCATCGAACGGGGTATGGAACGGATCAAACAGGCCTTGGCCGCCTTGCAATAATTGATCATCTGCCTGTAGACCAAAAAAAACCGGACAGAGCGCACTGCTCTGCCCGGTTTTTTTTGTCCTTTCCACGGGGCTTTTCCGCAAAATGGCCGCGCTATTCCCTCGCTTCGGTAGGCGTGGAGTTTTCCTGGTTGAGCTTGCCTTTCGTCAGCAGCGCCTGCAGTTTCCAGGGGGATGAAAGGCATTCCCGGCCCAGGTGGTTTTCTGCCGCAATTTCGCAGAATTTCAGGAATTCGGCCATCAGGCGGGTGATGATTTTGTCCTTGTGCTGGATGATCCAGAGCTGGCGGCTCATGTCGATGCCCTCGATGGGCAGGATTTTCAGCCACCCCTCCTCGGCTTCCCGGCAGACGGTCAGTATCGACAGGCAGGCCGCGCCCACCTCCGCCTCCACCGCCTTCTTGATCGCCTCGGTGTGGCCGGTTTTGGTCACCACCTTGAGCAGGGAGGTATAGCGTCCCAGCTTCTTGGTAAAAACTTCAGCGGTACCCGAGCCCTCTTCGCGCATGACCCAACTGGTTTCCTTGAGATCGTCCGGAATCCGGAAGGTCTCCCGTTCGGCCAGCTTGTGGCCGGCGCCGACGATGATTCCAAGCTCATCCGTGAACCAGGAGGTGGCCACCAGTGAATCGACGTTGATGTCCCCTTCGACAAATCCCAGGTCGGCCTGGCCGTTGGCCACCAACTTTTCCGCGATCATGGTGTTGACCACCAGCATGTTGATGTGCGCCTCGGGATGAAGCCGCATGAAGGCCCCGATGAGATAGGGGAGGACATAGTTGCCGATGGTTGAACTGGCGACGATTTCGAGCACCCCTGCCACCGCCCCCTGCTGCTCGGTGAGCACGGTCTCGATATTGGCCACTTGGTTGAGAATGTTTTTGGATAGCGGCAGCAGATAACGGCCCCGGTCGTTGAGGAGCAGGCTGCGGCCGTGCCGGTCGAATAGCGGGCCACTGAGTTGATTTTCCAGTTCGCCCAGGGCCATGCTCACCGCAGACTGGGTCAGCAGCAATTTCTTGCTCGCCCGGGTGACCTGTTGGGTTTCGGCGACGGCTATGAAAATTTCTAGTTGTCTTAAGGTGATAGACATGAAAAGCGCTTGGCATCAGCTTAGCTGAATAAAGACATGATTGAAATTGAAGGTCAAACTAACACTTCAGGGAAATAGGTCAACCACTTTTCGAAATCTGGAGATATTATTTCCCCGTCTGCAGACCGCATTGACATGAAAAACCGGGGGGAGTGTTTTCCAAATCGAATGGAATAATTGTCCTTGACATCACAGATGCTTTTCAGTAGCCTTCATAAGATGTCCTGATAGAATGCATCAGTGTGATTGATGCTATTTGCTGACCCTTGTCAGGGGGAATGAAGATGGATCAGGTTGTTCTTACCAATATCATTTACGTCACCCTCTTTTTGATCGGCGCCTTGTTGTTCGGGTTCGGGCCGATCATCATTGTCAAACTGCTCTGTCCCTCCTCCCATACCCGGCAAGCCGCCGGCCGGACCGGCCAGTTGATCGAATGCGGCATGGAACCGATCGGCAGCGCCTGGATCCGATTCGGCATCATCTATTATCTGTACGCCTTGATATTTCTTGCTTTTGATGTCGATGTCCTCTTCTTGTTCCCCGTGGCCGTGGCCTATGACAGCCCGGGACTGGGCCTGAGGGATTTCTACGAGATTTTTTTATTCGTCGCCATTTTATCACTAGCCATCGTCTATGCCTGGCGTAAAGGAGTCTTCACGTGGGAGAAGAAAACATACCTGCATCAATAGTGCAGTTTGCCCAGCTCGATAAATTGCTCAACCTCGGCAGGGCCAACTCGCTGTGGCCCCTGACCTTCGGGTTGGCCTGTTGCGCCATTGAGATGATGTGCACCGGCGGATCCCGTTTTGATATCTCCCGCTTCGGCGCCGAGGTCTTTCGGCCCTCGCCCCGCCAGTCCGATGTCATGATCGTGGCAGGGACCATCAACAAGAAGCTGGAGTTGGCGGTCAAGACTCTGTATGACCAGATGCCTGAGCCCAAATGGGTGATCGCCATGGGCAATTGTGCCATTTCCGGCGGTCCGTTCAAGGTTAAGGAGAATTACAACGTGGTCGAGGGTGCGGACAAACTCTTTCCGGTTGATGTCTACATCCCCGGCTGCCCGCCGCGGCCCGAGGCCTTGCTCGAGGGGATCATGGCCCTTGAGGAGAAAATCACCGGAAAACGTCGCTGGCCGCGGGTTGTGCCAAGCTGAACAAGGGGGCGGACCATGGATTTAGTGGAACAAACACTCTCGTCCTTGGCGAAAATCTTCCCGGAGCCGGCTGCTGCAGCCGCATCGCCGCCGGAAGGAGAGGGAGGTCAAGAGGCGCAGCCGCGGCAGCGCGGGGTACTGGCCGTTGATCCGGTCAGGCATGGCTATGAACTTGACGTCCTCTGCGGTGCCGACGAGGTGGTGGAGGTGGCGCAGGTGCTGGATCGCGAAGGCTATTTCCTGGAGTCGATCGCCGGGATCGATTGGCTGGATAAGGGTCAGTTCGAGGTGGTGTATGACTACAACCGGCTTGGAGGCGAGCACTGCCGGGTGATGGTCCGGGCGTTGGTGGATCGCGGCCAACCGGTGATGCCGACCATCACCGCCGTCTTCCCGGCCGCTGATTGGCACGAGCGTGAGACCTTTGATTTCTACGGCATCCACTTTCAGGGTCATCCCAACCTGATCCGCATTCTCCTGCCGGAAGATGCCGATTTTTATCCCCTTCGCAAGGACTATATGCCATGACCGTTCCCGTCCATCTGCGGCATGATGAGACCTTTGTCCTCAATCTGGGGCCGCAGCATCCCGCCACCCATGGCGTCCTCCGGGTCAAGCTCACCATGGACGGCGAGTACATCGTCAAGGCCGAGCCAGTGCTGGGTTACATCCACCGCATGCACGAAAAACTGGCCGAGGGCGGCACCTTTGCCCAGTTCATGCCCAACACCGCCCGGATGGACTATCTGCACGCCCTGGCCTTCAACCATGGCTGGGCCCTGGTGGTGGAGAAGGCGGCTGGCATCGAGGTGCCTGAACGGGCCGAATATATCCGGGTGATCACCGTTGAGCTCAACCGCATCGCCAGTCACCTGCTGTGGTGGGCGGCCTTTCTGCTCGATCTGGGCGGTTTCACTCCCTTGCTCTACGCCTTTGACGACCGCGAGAAGATCATTGACCTGCTTGAGCGGGTCACCGGTTCACGCCTGACCTATTGCTACCTGCGTTTCGGCGGCGTCTACAACGACATTGATGATGAATTCATTGCCGGCACCCGCGACTTCATCAAGCGCCTCCGCGGACGTCTGCCCCGTCTTTATCACGACCTGGTCACCCATAACGTCATCTTAATCAAGCGGATCAAGGACATCGGGTTCATCACCGCCGAGCAGTGCCGCCGGTACGGGGCCACCGGCCCGGTGGCCCGCGGTTCCGGCCTCAACTACGACATCCGCAAGAACGAGCCCTATTCGGTCTACCCGGAGTTTGATTTCGATATACCAGTTTATACCGAGGGCGATTCCATGGCCCGCTACCTGGTGCGCATGGATGAAATCGAGCAATCGCTGCGGATCATCGAGCAAGCCCTGGACAAGCTCCCCGGCGGTCCGGTGATGGGTAAGGCGCCCAAGGTGCTGAAGCCCGAGGCCGGCTACTACTATTCCGCGGTGGAAACCGCCCGGGGCTCGCTCGGCCACCGGCTGGTCTGCAACGGCGACAAGAACCCCTACAAACTCAAGCTCCGGTCGCCGACCTTTTCCAATTTAAGCCTGTTCGGCGAAGTGGCCGAAGGCATGTTGTTGGCGGATGCTCTGGCCTTCATGGGCAGCCTGGATTTGGTTATCCCCGAAATCGATCGCTGAGCGAAAGAGGACACGATGGAAACAAGTATGTGGCATGCCCTGCTGTATCTGGTGGGGCTTCTGGCCTTTGCCGGGGTCAACGCCGCCTGGCTCGGCTGGTGTGAGCGCAAGGGCGCTGCCCGCATCCAGCGGCGCGTCGGACCCAGCGAGGCAGGGTATGCAGGCCTGCTCCAGCCTCTGGCCGACGGGCTTAAGCTGATGAGCAAGCAGTTGTTGGTCCCGCAGGGGGTGGATGGCATCATCTTCCGGGTGGCACCGGTGCTGGCCATGATCCCGGCCATCACCTCCCTGGCGGTGATCCCGTTCTCGGAAAATGTCGGCGCCCGGGCCATGGAACTCTCGCTGTTGCTCCTCTTTGCCCTGGCCTCAATAGGCATGATCGCCATCTTGCTCGGCGGCTGGGCTTCGGGCAACAAGTACGCCATCATCTCCGCGGCCCGTTCGGTCTCCCAGAATTTGGCCTATGAAATTCCCATGCTGCTGACGGCGATCACCGTGGTGATGATCTCCGGCTCGATGAACCTGCGCGAGATCGCCATCGACCAGCAGGGTGGGTTCTGGCACTGGAACATCTTCCGCGTGGAAAACGGACACTGTGTGACCATGTGGATATCGTTCATCATCTTTTTCATCTGCTCGGTGGCCGAGACCAACCGCGCCCCCTTTGACATGGCCGAGGCCGAGAGCGAACTGGTGGCCGGATACATGACCGAATACGGTTCCATGGGGTTTGGCCTGTTCATGATGGGCGAGTATCTCAACATCGTGATCGG
>WRKE01000232.1 GCA_009778235.1 Pseudomonadota bacterium | reverse complement strand
GCAGGCGCACTATTTTCATTATGCACAAAACCGAACGCAAGACAAATTTTTTGTACTCATCATTTCTTTGCAATATTGCCTAAATATGGATACTTTTTGCGTAGCGACGGTCTGGGGAGAAGTGGGGAAAATTCAGGTGACAACAAGCGGGAAGAGGGAAGGAGGGCTGGCAGATCAACTCAACCATCATCCCCGCCCACGCTTCGTATCGGGCGGGGAGCCTCTCGGACGGCTGGAGCGTTTCGGGAATTCAGCGAAAAAAAATCAGCGGAAGAGGTTTTATCTCTTGCCCTTGATCAATTCGGGACAGGCGGGGTTGGCGTAGTCAACCAGTTCCGCCACCAGCGAACCGATCGCGATCCGGGAATGAATCTCCACCGGCACCCGGCACTGGTCGTCGGTGAGCCACAGGGTAGTCTTGCCGTCTTTCTCGTACAGTCCCTTGAACTGCATCTTGGGCTGGACCACCAAGGTCGACTTGAAGCCGAACATGGTCTTCCGCCTCTCCCTGCCGATCAGCGATACCTGCACCTCATGCCATTTTCTTTCGGCAAAGGTCGGGACCACGATGGGATCGCCTTCGCGCAGCGCCAGGGCCCTGGTGATGATGAAGGCGGCGAATTCATTGTAAACCGGGCCGGCAATCGAAATTTGCTGTTCTTCTTCCTTGTTTTTCCGATACCACACCAGCCGCTGGTCCTGGTCAAAGCGGGCGATCCGGGTGATTTTCTTGCCGAACCCCTCCTTTTGCACAACCTCGTAGTGATAGGGCAGCTTCATTGGGCCGCCGACGTAACAGGCAAACCGGTCGTCCACTGGATAAAACACACTGAGCGGGCCATAATCCTTGACCTTGGCCGAGATGAGATAGGCGTCTTCCCTACCCTGCTCCCTTTGGATATCCAGATAGATATCGCCGATCTTCAGGCCGCCGCTCCAACTGACCGCATAGTGCAGGGTCTCCGCCCCTGAGAAGATGACGGCGAGTACGGCCGGATCGATCTGCGAAGGCTTGGTTTCGACAACCTCGGCCCTTGCCGAGGCAATCGGCCCGGTCAGCAGAATAGTCAACAAGCTGATGATGATGGCCAGAGGCATATCAGGCTCCGGTTGCCAGGGCAATGCAGGTGGTGATGAACAGGGTCAGGGAGATCAAGCCGTTCATGGAAAAAAACGATTGCTTGATCCGGGAGAGATCCCTGGGGTTGACGATCAGATGTTGGTAGAACAGCGCCACGCCCGTGACCGCGATGCCACCGTAATACCAGTAATTGAGCCCGGTCTGTAGCCCGGTCAGGATGAAGAGGAGAAAAGCCAGGACATGGAAGGCAACGGCGATCTTAAAACCGTTGCGCCGCCCGAAGATCGAGGGCATGGAAAACAGACCGGCCTCGCGGTCAAAATCAGCATCCTGGCAGGCGTAGACGCAGTCGAATCCGGCCACCCAAAACAGTACGCCCAGTGACAGGACCCATGGATACCCCTGAAAACTGGCGGAAACCGCCACCCAGCCACCCAAGGGAGAGATGGCCAGCGCCAACCCGAGCACCACATGGCACAGCCAGGTGAACCGCTTGGTGAGCGAGTAGAAAAGCGTCAGGGCCAGGGCCAGGGGCGCTATCTGCAGGGCCAGGATGTTGAGCATGAAACAGGCGAAAAAAAACAGTGCCCCCGCCCCGATCACCATGGCCCAGGATTCGAACAAACTCACCTGGCCAGCGGGCAGGGCGCGGTTCGCGGTGCGGGGGTTGGCGGCGTCAAAGCGGCGGTCAGCGATCCGGTTGAAACCCATGGCACAGGTACGGGCCCCGACCATAGCCAGGATCACCCAGAAAAATACCCGCAACGAGGGCGCCCCCCGGGCAGCGAGAAAGGCGCCCGTCAGGGCAAAGGGCATGGCGAACACTGTGTGTTCAAACTTGATCATCTCCGCCAGGAGTTTAAGTTTATGCCACATGGTCTATCTCTTGCCAGCGCTCAATGCGTCCTTCAGCCACCGGGATGGACAGCAAGTCGCAGATTCGGGCGGAAAAGTGGCGGGCCAGGTCTTCGGTGGTGCGCGGATGATGGTAGAACGAGGGCATGGGTGGGCAGATGATCGCCCCTGCCTCGTGGGCGGCCAACATGTTGCGCAGATGGGTCCGGTTGAGCGGGGTTTCCCGCACGGCCAGCAACAAGGGCCGCCGTTCTTTGAGGGTGACATCGGCACAACGGTGGAGCAGATTGCCGCAATAGCCGTTGGCAATGGCGGCCAGGCTGCCCATACTGCACGGCAGCACGACCATGGCCTCGTAGCGGACCGACCCAGAGGCCGGCGGCGCAAAAAAGTCATCGGCCGCAAACCAGCAGCTCACCAGGGGCAGCTGTTCCGGCTCTATCCCCAATTCAAAGGCCAGCACCTTGCGCCCCGCCTCCGAGGCAATGCCGTGGACCTCGATACCTTGCCCGACCAGCAACTCGAGCAGGGCCGGGACATAGAGCATGCCGGTGGCGCCGGTGATCCCCAGAAGAATGCGCCGTTGCTCCGCCATTACATCTCCTTGATGCCGATGTAAATGGAGACGATGCCGAAGGTCAGCGGCAGCCGGGTCACCTTGGCGAAACCGGCCTCGCGCATCAGGGCCAACAGCTCCTCTGGCTCGTAGAAGGCGGCGATTGAGGAGGCCAAATACTGGTAGGCCTCCTTGTCACCGGAAATCATCCCGGCGATGGCCGGCAATATCCGGTTTAAATAGCAGGTGTAGATCGGTTTGATGATCGGGTTGGTGGGCCGGGAAAATTCAAGAATAAGCAGCTTGCCGCCAGGGCGCAGGATGCGGTGCATCTCGCGTAAACCCTGGAGGGTGCGGGAAAGATTGCGCACGCCAAAGGCCACGGTGCAGCCCCAGAACATGTTGGACGGCGCCGGTATGACCTCGCCATCGCCGCAGACCGGAACAATGCGGTCCCGGCGGTCATCGACCGGCAGGGATCTGGCCCCGGCCCGAAGCATGTCCTCGCAGAAATCGATGGCCAACACCTTTCTGGCCCCGGCCTGACGGGTCAGCTCCAAGGCGAGCGGCAAGGTGCCGGCACAGAGATCCAGCACCCAGCCGTCATGGAATTCACGCAACAGCCGGGTGGTCCGCCAGCGCCAGTAACGGTCAATCTGCAGGGAAAGCAGTGAATTGAGCAGATCGTACCGGTTGCTGATCGAAGAAAATTTTTCGCGAACGAACTTTTTTTTATCCTCAGGGGCCTGCCTGTCGTTCATGGGCGCATCATTGGCGTATTCCTGCTCGAGCAAACTGTTCATTGAAATATCTTCAGGGGCAGGGCCAAGGGCGGCGCCTCGCCACGGTCGATCAGGTATTTAAAAAAACGTTCCAGGGCCTGGCATTTCACGGGCGAAAGATCGTGTTGAATCCCCATCAGATAGGCGGAACAGGTCTCGCAATCCATGGGAATGCGGCGTGCGACCCGGTCGCAGATTTCAGCCATCCGCATGGCGCCCTGCTGCCGGCACTCGACCAAGGTCTTGCGGATGGCCCGGGCGTTTTCCGGCTGCTCTGCCAAGAAGGCCTCTCGCACCGCGCATACTGAAAAAACAAAGGGCAGGCCGGTCTTCTCGTGCCACACCTCGCCCAGATCCAGCCGCACCGGATATTGCCCACTGGTCCGCAGCCGCAGGGCATCGTCGCCAATGGCCAGCACCGCGCTGACGCCTTCCAACTGTGCCCCCGCACCACAGACCTCGCCGATCTCATAGCGCGGTTTGACCCGGTAGAATTCCTCGAGAATGATCTTGACCAGGCGGACCGAGGTGTCGGATTGGCCGGTCAGACGGACCAGCTTGGAATCGAGCGTCCCGGGATCGACCTTGGAAAAGAGAAAGACCGAACCCACTGGCCCGGTGGCGCTGATCGACAGGTCGGCCAGAATTTGGTAGCGTTCGGGCCTGGCGGCATAGGCGTAGGAAGAGACAAAGCCCATGTCGATCTGATCCTCGGCCAGCAAAATGTTCAATTGGCTCGGCTGCCCCTCGACCACCCGCCAGTCGGCGGGAAGAATGAGTTCCTTCCATATCTCGTAGATAGGGGCGACATTTATGTAATTCACCATACCTATGCGTGCCATCGGCGCACCTCACGAAATCCGCTCTAACTCGGCTTGTTCGCCGTTTTCCACTAAAAAACGATACACCAACTCTTCATTCTCCATCTCTTCGGGCAAAGGCACCACAAGCACATCCGCCTTTTTGCCGCCGGTCAAGGTGCCTAAGTCGCGGTCCATCCCCAAGGCCTGCGCACCGCCGAGGGTGGCCATGCGAAAGATCTCCGCCGCCTGAACGGTGGGATGTGCTTTAGCCAGCAGCCGCATCTCACGCCACAGGGAAAGCCGCGGGTTACTGGCCAGGCTATCGGTACCCAAAGAAAGAACTATACCATGATCGAGGTAGGCGCGCACCGGTGGCGTACCGGTAGCCAGAAACTGGTTGCTGCCGGGACAAAGGCAAACCTTGACGCCTTCTCCGGCCATGATTCGGATTTCCTCGTCGCTGACATGAATGGCGTGAATGCACAGGGTGCGGCTGTCGAGCAGGCCGAGATCGCGGAAGTAGTGGATTGTGCCACCGAGACCGCGGGCAACGAAGGAATCGTCCCAGAAGCCGCGCTGACGGATGAATTCCACCATCTCCCCCCTGCCATGCCGGATCATTTCGCCTTCGGCCGCGGGTTCGGCGGTATGGATGGGAAAGGTGTGATCCAGGCTCCTAGCCCGCTCCTTCAGCCGGCGCAGCAGATGGGGGTGGGTTGAATAGGGGGCGTGTCCGGAACAGAGGGCGCTGTCCTCTTCCTGTTCAAGCCGGCGGATATTTTTGCTCAAGGTGCGTTCGGCCAGGCCGAGATACTCGACAAAGGGCAATATCCGACCGGGAAAGCGTGCCGCCAAAGCGCGGCCGATGGCGGTGTTGCCGATATCAGCCAGCACGCTTGTTCCGGTGCGGTACTGCTGTTCGACCACCTGGCAGGCGGCCTGCTCGGCCAATTTCCCGGTGGCGCCGAGGCGGTCGCGGAGCTGCAACAGTTGGCTGATCCAGCCGGTGAAGGTGGTGTCCAAGGGTGAGGCCGCCAGGGCGGCCAGGTGCGAGAGTTCCAGGTGGATATGGGCGTTGACCAGCGCCGGGGTCAGAACCATCCGGTGATGGTCACGCATGGTTGCCCCGGGGTATTGCTGGCAGAGCCGCATTCTGTCGCCGATTGCCAGCAGTCTGCCGTCGCCCACGGCAACCCCGCCGTTCTTGATGGGGGCGCCATCGACCGGGACGACCCAGGCGGCGCAATGAATATGGACTTTCCCGGCGTCCATCACACCAGGGTGTAATCCATCAACCGCTGCCTGGGCGAAAAACCGGCATCGATTACCAACCGTCTGATTTCTTCCTCGGACAGGCGGAAACAGACCCCGGCCGCGGCCACCACGTTCTCCTCAATCATGGTCGAACCAAAATCGTTGGCGCCGAAAAAGAGCGACAGTTGGGCGATCTTCGGTCCCTGGGTCACCCAAGAGGCCTGGATGTTGGGGACATTATCCAGGTAAATCCGGGCAAGCGCCAACATGCGCAGATAGTTGATCGCCGTGGTCTTGTCAATGGCACGGGCCGCGGCCAAAGGGGTATGGTCGGGTTGAAACGGCCAGGGAATAAAGGCGGTGAAACCGCCGGTCTGATCCTGCAGGTCGCGCACCCGCTGCAAATGCTCAAGCCGCTCGGCCATGGTCTCGATGTGGCCGAACATCATGGTGGCAGTGGTGCGTAGCCCAAGGGTGTGGGCAATGGCCATCACCTCGATCCATTGATCTGCATCGCACTTGTTGGGCGCCAGCTCTTGCCGCACCCGGTTGTTGAGGATTTCAGCGCCGCCGCCGGGAATGGAATCAAGCCCTGCGGCCATCAGCCGTTTGATCACCACTTCCACTGAACATCCGGATATTCTGGCGAAATGCACGATCTCCGGCGGAGAAAAGCCGTGGATATGAATGCCTGTGGCCTTCATGAACCGGAGCATGTCTTCGTAAAACTCGAGGTCCAAATCCGGATGCAGTCCACCCTGAAGCAGAATTTGGGTGCCGCCCAGGGCCTTGGTTTCAGCGATTTTCCGGGCCAGCTCCACCTTGGTCAGCACCCCGCCGCTGCCTGCCTCCGGCGCCTTGAAAAACGCGCAGAACTTGCAGGCCGAGACGCAGACATCGGTATAGTTGATGTTGCGGTCGATCACATAAGTGACCATGGGATCCGGATGCAACCGCAGGCGGATGGCATGGGCCAGAAAACCCAGTTGATGGAGGCTGGCGGATTGGGCCAAACACAAAAAATCCTCTCCGTCAATCCGTTGGCCAGCCTCAACCTTATTGATGATCTTCTTCAGCATAGAGATCAATAAGTGGCCAGGACATTGTAGAGGGTGTCGCGCTGGACCGGCTGCCGCCCCGCCTCCTGGATCAGCCGTATCAGGGTCTTGTGACCGAGCGCCTGCTCGGTTTCCGCGCCGGCCATGTGGGTGATCACCTCTTCCTTGACCGTGCCGTCCATATCATCGGCGCCAAAGGCCAGGGCCACCTGGGCCATCTTGGGCCCGATCATCACCCAATAGGCCTTGATGTGGGGGAAATTGTCGAGCATCAGCCGGCTGAGGGCGATGTTTTTAAGGTCATTGATCCCGGTGGTGTTGGCGTGTTCGGCCATGGCGGTATTCTTGGGATGAAAGGCCAGGGGGATGAAGGCCAGAAAGCCGTTGGTCTCGTCTTGGGCGCGCCGCAGGGCATCGAAATGTTCAAGCCGCTCCTCAATGGTCTCGATGTGGCCGTAGAGCATGGTGGCGTTGGTCTTCACCCCCAGTCGATGCGCGGTTTTCGCCACCTCGATCCATCCTTCGCCGGGCAGTTTTTTCTCGCAGGTGGCCTGACGAATGCGCGGACTGAACACCTCGGCACCGCCGCCGGGCATCGAGCCAAGACCGGCATCGACCAATTGGCTTAAGCACTGTTCCACCGACAAGCCCGCCACTTGGGCCAGGTGGTGGATCTCAACACAGGTGAAGGCCTGAATATGGGCCTCGGGCCGCACCTGTTTAATACCGCGTAATAAATCGAGATAATAGGAAAAAGGCAGATCAGGATGCAGGCCGCCCACCATGTGGATCTCGGTGATCGGCTCGTCGAGCCGCTGCTTGACCTTGTCCTTGACCTCTTCCAAGGTCATTTCGTAGGCCAAGGCATGGCCCTTTTCCTTGCCGAACGCGCAGAACTTGCACAGATTGATGCAGATGTTTGAATAGTTGACGTGTTGATTGTAGATGAAGAAGGCTTGGTTGCCGTTTTTCCGTTCCCGGACGATATTGGCCAGGTAGCCTAAGGCGAGAATATTGGGATTCCGGTACAGGGTCGCCCCGTCGTCCAGGGTCAACCGCTCACCATTTCTGACTTTTGCTAAAATTTTCCCTAGACCTGCCTGTTCGATATATGCATCCATAACGTCAACTAACCTCGAAAACAAAAAAACAAGCCCCTTGAAAAGGGGCTTATCTTGGTAAAAAAGTCACAAAATTAATCAAGGAAGAAACGGAGCTTTTCCCGGCGGCTGGAATGCCGCAACCGATTGAGCGCCTTTTTTTCGATCTGCCGGATGCGTTCGCGGGAAACGTTGAACCGTTTGCC
>WRKE01000231.1 GCA_009778235.1 Pseudomonadota bacterium | reverse complement strand
GCTCTTTCCGACATTTCCCTGACCATCGCCAAGGGAGAAGTCGTCTTTCTCACCGGCGCGAGCGGGGCTGGCAAGACCACCCTGCTCCGCCTGATCAGCCGGATGGAAAAACCGACCAAGGGCATGGTCGATGTCGCGGGCATGGATGTGATCAAACTATCGGAGAGCAGCATCCACCTGCTGCGACGCAGGGTCGGCATGGCCTATCAGGATTTCAAGCTGCTGCCCGAGCGAACCGTGGCCGATAACATCGCCCTTGCCCTGGAGGTGGTCTACTGTCCCCGGTCCCTCATCGAAATGAGAATCCGGGAACTCCTTGAACAGCTCGATCTGATGAGGAAATACAACACCCGCGCCGGAGAGCTCTCGCGGGGCGAACAACAGCGGGTGTCCATTGCCCGCGCCGTGGCCAACAATCCTGAAATCATCCTGGCCGACGAGCCGACCGGCAATCTCGATGCGGAAACCACCGCGCGGGTCATGGCCCTTTTTGAGCAGCTCAACAACCGAGGGGCGACCCTGCTCATTGCCACCCACGACCGGTCGCTGTTCCAAGATACCGTCCACCGGGTTGTCGAGCTTCGTTTCGGGCGCATTCTCTCCCAGAGCAAAACTGAGGAAAACGACGAAGACCTGTTCGAAACCGCGTCCTCCTTACAGGAGATCGAACCATGAGATTCTGGGTCGTTGCTATCCGCCACGCCTGCCGCAACATGCTGCTCACCTGGAAATCGCAGGGCATGACCCTGTTCACGGTTTCCCTGTCGGTGCTCATCTTTTCCTTTTTCTACCTCGTCTATATCAACGCGCTGCATGTCGGCGAGAGGCTGGGCGACGACCTCCGGCTGGTCGTGTATCTGGACGAAGAGCCCTCTCCTCCGCTCCAGGAGGAATACCGGCACCGGATTCTCAAATTCGACCAGGTCGAACGCATCGAGTTCATCAGCCAGGAACAGGCCTTCAAGCGCTTTGCGCACATTCTGGGATCAAACAGCGACGTGCTCACCGGCGTGCCCGCTGATTTTCTGCCGGCCTCGATCGAGGTCTACCCGGTCCGGACCCTGGACAGCCTCTCCCGGATCAAACGTTTTTCCGACTACCTGCAGTCCTTGCCCGGAGTGCTCAAGGTCCAATACGGCCAGGAGTGGATCGAGCGTTTCTACGCCTTCATCCAGTTGATGCGGGTCATCACCCTGCTCTCCGCGACGCTTTTGATCATGACCACCACCTTCATGGTCGCCCACACCATCCGCCTTACCCTGTTCGCCCGGCAACAGGAACTGGAACTGCTCCGCCTGGTCGGCGCCACCAACAATTACATCCGTACCCCTTTCCTGTTGGAAGGGGCGCTCCAGGGAGCGGCCGGGGCATGCTGCGGCCTGGGTGCCCTGCTGGTGCTCTACAACTGGATCGCCCTTCAGTTCGCGGGACCGAGCACCCTTTCGCTGCCGGCCTTTGCCTTCTTCGAATGGCCGGTGGTGGTCGCCATCATCGGTCTGGCCACCCTGCTCTGCATCGCCGGCAGTTTTTCGGCGATCAGACGATTCCTGCATCTCTGATGCCGTCCGCCATGCTGCTCCGCATCGCCCTCCCACTCCTCCTGGTCGCCGGCCTGGCCACCTCCGGCCTCCATGCCGCTGAGGCGCAAAAGAATCCGCCGGCGGGCAAGGTATTTGTTGGCGCCCTGACCCAGGAGCCCTCGCAGCAACAGGAGGCCTCGCCGCAGGCCAACATCATTTCCATCGGCAAACTCCGGGAGGAAATCTCCCGGCATCAGGAGAAAATCGAGCAGACCGACAGCGAAGAACATTCCCTGCTCTCAGAGCTGGCAACACTGGACAACAAGATCACCCAACGCAAGGCCCAAATTTACTCCCTGCAGAATCGGGTTGATGAGCAGGCCCAGCTCATCGCCGCCAAGGAGCAGGAACTGGCAATGGTGACCCAGAAAACCGATACCCTGCGCGCGCACCTGATCAAACGGCTGCGGTCGTTCTATCTCAACGGCACAACCGGCTTTCTCAACGTGGTCTTCTCCAACGCCACCCTGCCGGCAACCATGGTGGCCAACGATGCCTATCACTCACTGGCCATCTACGATCAGGCCCTGTTTGCCGAGTACCGCTCCCGCATCGCCGAGCTTGACCAGGTCAAGCGGGCCCAGGAGCTGGAGCAAGCTGTCCTGGAGCACCTCTTGAGCGAAACCGCCGCCGAAAAGGAGGCGCTGCAACAGACCGCCGCCGAAAAAAACAGCATCCTCAAACGCATCCAGACCGAGAAAGGACTGTACCAACAGGCGCTGCGGGAGATGAAAAAGGCGGAGAGCGCCCTCGTCGCCACCTTGAACAAGCAGAGTCAGTTCCCCGAATTAGACGCCTTCGGCTTTGCCGCCCAAAAAGGCAAGCTGCCTCCGCCGATCTGGGGCAAGGTGGTCCGCCGTTTCCGGGAAGCACCCAAGGACAACGAGGACACGACCTTCTCCCAAGGCATCACCATCCTGCCGTCGAGCCCGGCGGAGGTGTTCGCCGTCTTTGGCGGCCTGGTCATTTACTCCGGATACATGAGCGGCTACGGCAAGGTGGTCATCATCGAACACGACCAGGACTACTACACCATCACCGCCCGGCTCGACGAACTCATGGTCCAGGAAGGCGACGAGGCCAAGCAAGGGAAGATCATCGGCACCACCGGAGAGACGCTCACCCCCTTCGGCCAGGGGGCCTATTTTGAAATCCGCCACGGCACCCAAGCGGAGGATCCCCTCGACTGGATTCGGCCCGGCACCCTGCCTACCCGCTGACCCTGTTTTCTCTTGGGTTTCTTGAAAATTCAATGCAGTAATGCGCCGTTTGTTTTCATATTAACTTGCTGATTTCACTAAAATATATTAGCATTTCCATTGTGTTGAGGAGCCGCCCAGCAACCTGATCCCGATGGAGACCAGCCATGATCCAACCTGGATTTTTTGATCTGCAGGACCGATTGCACAAAATCGACAAGAACGGTGATCCCCTGACCAAGATCAACGAGACAGTCAACTGGGAGATGTTTCGTCCAGCACTTGAAAAGGCCCGGGACAAAGGTCCGAAGTCCAATGTGGGTGCGAAAGGATACGATGTCATCCTGCTGTTCAAGATCCTTATCTTGCAATCGCTGTACAATTTGTCGGATGACGCCACCGAGTTTCAGATTCTCGATCGGCACTCCTTTGGTCGCTTTCTCGGTCTGCACCTCAGCCAGAAAGTCCCGGACGCCACCACCATCTGGCGTTTTCGGGAAGACCTCGTCAATGCCGGCATCGTGGAGGAGTTGTTTGCGACTTTTGATGCGCAGCTTCGGGCCAATGGCTTTATGGCGATGAAAGGGCAGATCGTGGATGCCAGCATCGTGAACGTGCCCAAGCAGCGGAACAGCCGGGAAGAGAATGCCAGGATAAAAGAGGGCGACATCCCGGAGGACTGGCCCGAGAACAAACGGCGAAGAAAGGATGTGGATGCGCGGTGGACCAAGAAAAACGGCAAGTCGTTTTACGGCTACAAGAACCACATCTCGGTGGATGTGTTGCACAAGCTGATTCGCAGCTATGCGGTGACTGATGCGGCCCTGCACGACAGCAAAGTGTTTGAGCAACTCCTTACCGACAATACGAGCAAGGACGTGTGGGCGGATTCGGCCTATCGATCGGCGGAGCGGCTGGAGCGTTTGGCGAAGGATGGTTTTCGCGAACACCTCCAGCGCAAGGGAAGCCGCAGTCATCCATTGACGCCCAGGGAACAGGACGGCAACAGGACCAGGTCGAAGATTCGTTCGCGGATCGAACACATCTTTGGCGTGCAGGCCCAGAGGGCAGGCACTTTGCTGTTGCGCACGATCGGCATAGCCCGAGCCAGGGCCAAGATCGGTTTGCGGAACTTGGCGTACAACATTGACCGGATGGGAATGCTTCTGGCTGCTGGCGAGTGAAGTCTGCCCGGAGGGCGGCAAGATGGCAAAAGAGTGCCATCGAGCACATTGCCAGACGTTGCCAGGGTACAAAACCGATCGGATCAAATACCAGATGCGCATGGTCTCTGTGAAAAAAATTGCCGGTAAATGTTGCCGAACCTACATGAGCTAAATTTCAAGATTACCTCTTGTCAATCCAGCTTGCCATGCTGGAGATCTGGTTGAATTTTAACGAGAAAGTTAATATATTTTTTGCAGCAAACACATAAGCGGCATGCGTCCATGGCTGTGGCCATCGTTTTTCCAGCAAATCCACAATAACCGTTGCCGCCCCCAATATTTCCCGTTAAGTTGAATAGCTAGATTTCTCGACAATTTTCCTCCCGGTACGGTCTTGCCATGTCCCTGAGCACCCCGTTTTCCTCTCTTTGACTTCTTTCTGCCACCCGGCTTCGCTCCCGCTTCCATGAAACGTTTTCTCTTTCTCCTGCTCATCGGTTTATGCTGTATCTGGACCTCCGCCTACGCCGCCGATGAGAACAAGCAGGAGCACGAAATCTACCGCGACCTGGAAACCTTTGCCAATGTCCTGACCCTCATCCAACAGTACCACGTGGATGAGATCGACTCCAACAAGGTGATCACCGGCGCGATCAACGGCATGCTCGGCTCGCTCGATCCGCATTCAGCGTACATGACCCCAGAGGATTTCAAAGATCTGGAGGAGGAGACCTCAGGCAGCTTTACCGGCATCGGCATCGAGATCTCCATCCGTGACGGCGTGCCCACCACCGTGGCCCCCATCGAAGGCACCCCGGCCGACCGTCAGGGCATCAAGTCCGGCGACCAAATCGTCCGCATCAATAACGAACTCACCAAGACCATGACCCTGACGGAGGCGGTGAAGAAGCTGCGGGGCGCCAAGGGCACACCGGTCACCATCACCGTTTACCGACAGGAATGGAAGGAACCCAGGGAGTTTACCCTGATCCGCGAGGCGATCCCCCTGGTCTCGGTCAGGTACACCGAGCTGGAACCCGGCTTTTCCTATATCCGAATCTCCAACTTTCAAGCCACCACCACCAAGGATCTGCGCAACGGACTGAAGAATCTCAAGAAGAAGCATCGCCTCCTCGGGATGATCCTTGATCTGCGCAACAATCCCGGCGGCCTGCTCGATCAGGCGGTCAAGGTGGCTGATCTCTTCCTCGACAAGGGCGTCATCGTTTCCACCAAGGGGCGTAACAAAGAGGAACAGATGGTGTTCGAGGCGCATCCGGGCGATGGCTACGGCGATTTTCCCATGGTCGTGCTGGTCAACGGCGGCTCGGCCAGCGGTTCGGAAATCGTGGCTGGCGCGCTCCGGGATCACAAGCGGGCGGTCATCATGGGCACCACCACCTTTGGCAAGGGTTCAGTCCAGACCATCCTGCCCCTGCCCGATGGCGCCGGGCTCCGGCTGACCACCGCCAAGTACTACACGCCCAGCGGCGAGTCGATCCAGGCCACCGGCATCAAGCCCGATATCGTGGTGCACCAGACCAGCCAGGACGACACCGCCGCCCCATCGCCTCCTGCCAAGACCGCCAAGACCATCAGGGAAAAGGATCTGCCCCGCCACCTGGAAAACGACCGGAGCGGCAAGAAGCAATCTGAGAACACGGATGAGGCGGGCGATAACAGTGGCGAGGAAGAACTCCAGCAGATGGGAGATATCCACCAGGTCGCCAAAAGGATGGAGCAGGACAATCAGTTGCGGGCCGCCTTTGAAACCCTTAAAGGACTCGCCCGGGTTTCGGGAGTGCGGCAGTAAGCTCAAGGTTGGCACGTCGCTGCGGCCGGCCTTAATCAAGCAAGGCCTGGCGCCTGTTTAGTTAATTATCCATCGGAGTAATAGTATATGAGGTGAGCTTGCGAATCCTTATTTGCCAGTTCGGCGCCACTCTTGCTTTCTCCCTTAGTTGGGTAAAAATACTGGCGGCGGCATTCGCTAACTATATTGCCTGTTCTTGCCGTCGCAACCGTTTCTGACACGCGATATTCCCCCGCTTGCCCCAGCTGGCGGCTTTCCCATCACCAAGGAGATGAACCATGACCAACAATGTTGTCATCACCGTCGCCTGCGGCACCGACAACCCGAATCGTGCCACCCGGGCCATCCACCTGGCAACAGTCGCCCACAAAGAAGGCAAAAACGTCACCCTGTTTCTCCTCGACGAGGCGATCTATCTGGCGAAAAAGGGGCTGATCGACAACCTGCGCGCCGCCACCGGCGACGTCGCCGATGACCTGATGACCTACCTGCAGGCCAACTCGGTGCCGGTATTGGCCTGCACCCCCTGCGCCAAGGCGCGCGGCGTCTCGGAAAGCGATTTGATCGAAGGCGCCCGCATGGGCACCGCCGTTGAATTGATCAAACTTGCCTGCGACGCCACGGTGATCAGTCTGTAATCAGAACGCCCGCCTGCGCAAGCGGGTGGGGTCCTGTTCGCCAAAGTTGGCAGGATGGGTAGAGCGTAGGCAATGGCTTTTTTTATCAAATAAGCCGACTATCTCGGCCGGCCTTAATCAGGCCAGGCCCAGTTCGCGCAGGGTGTTGAGGTTGTCGGTCCAGTTCCTGCTCACCTTGATCCACAGGTAGAGCCGCACCCTGCGGTCGAGCAACCGTTCGATGTCAACGATGGCGCTTTTGCGGATCGCCGCCAGCATTGCCCCCTTCCGGCCCACCAGAATACCCTTCTGAGAATCCCGCTCCACCAGAACCGTGGC
This sequence comes from Pseudomonadota bacterium, assembly GCA_009778235.1. GTDB lineage: Bacteria > Desulfobacterota > Desulfobulbia > Desulfobulbales > Desulfobulbaceae > Desulfobulbus. Next base: position 981 of record WRKE01000231.1, on the reverse strand, counting down.
GCGGATGACCACCGGGTCGCCCTCCTCGAAGGTATCGATGACCACCGCGGTCGAATAGGGAATCTCGTCGCGGGTCCGCAAAAAGATCTTCTCCCTGATGACCTCGGCCGCGATGAACCGCTCGCTGGCATCGGTGGGGATATCGTCCGGATAATATTGCGGCCCTTCAGGCAAAAGGGCCACCAATTCCGCCAGCAGGGCGTCTATTTGGGTGCCGTTGAGTGCCGAGATGGGGACAATGGCGCTAAAGGCGTGTAAGCCCCGGTACCAATCGATCACCGGCAGCAGCCGCTCCGGGGGCAACAGGTCTGTTTTGTTCAAGGCCAGCACCACCGGACAGGCGACCCGGTCCAGGTAGCCTTTAAACTCTTCAGCCCGCTGCTCCCGCTTGGCCGCCACCACTTCGGCGCTGTCCGCCAGGAACAAGACCGCATCCGCCTCTGCCAGGCTCTCCAGCGCCACCCGCACCATCTGCCGGTTCATTTCTTCCCGGGCCGCGTGCAGGCCGGGTGTGTCCAGCAAAATGATCTGATAGCCGCTGCCAGTGACCACTCCCATGATGCGGTTACGGGTGGTTTGCGGTTTCGGGGTGACAATGGCGATCTTTTGCCGGAGCAGTTGATTGAGCAAGGTTGACTTACCGGCATTGGGGGGGCCGATGATGGCCACCACCCCTGAGCGGTGCGGTGCACTGTTCAATGGCGCTCCTTTTGGCGGCCCATGGGCCCGGATCGAAAAAGAAAAGCATGACAAAGAGAGGGAATCCTGCTATCCACTGTAGCTTACCATGACCTCCCAACTTCGCAACGTGTTCCAATGATCTCTCCCGGCAGCCTCATAGAATTCATCGATGGCGGCAGGTTTTTCTGCGGCCTGGTTTCCGGCGTGACCGAGAAAAAAATTCATCTGATCAGCCAGAACGGCCATGAAATCAATCTGCCCAAGGCCAGGATCTTAAGCGTATCACACCAGCTCTATCCC
>WRKE01000230.1 GCA_009778235.1 Pseudomonadota bacterium | reverse complement strand
CCATTGAACAGAAATAAGGCCGGATTGTAATCATGACGAACGATATAATGTTATTGATGCCACTGATTATCGTTGGCGCAGGGGCGATTGTATTGATGATCGCCGCGACCTGTGACAAGCTCTCTCATGAACTCGCCGCCTATGGTGGCGCAGGACTCTTTGCCGTGGCGTTTCTAGTGCAGCTTTCTTTCTGTATAGCTGGCAAAGTCGCCCCATTTTCAGAAGCTTTCAACGGTATCCTGGTCGCGAGCAACTTTTCCAAGGCGGCTGGCTTGATTATTCTTGCCTGCGGCTTTTTTACCTCCTTGAGCTCCCAGGCATACTTCAAACGCAATAATTTCTGCAGCCCGGAATACTATAGCCTAGTCGCCTTTGCCGCCTCCGGCATGTTGCTCCTTACCATGGCGCAGGAGTTAATCTCCGTTTTCATCGCCCTGGAAATCATGTCGCTGGCCATTTATATCCTGGTGGGCTATGACCGCAAGAATGTGATCAGCACTGAAGCTGTCTTGAAGTACCTCATGCTGGGGGCCTTTGCCGGCGCTTTTTTCACCATGGGCACTGCCTTTGTCTACGGTGCGGTGGGCAGCACCAAATTCGTCAAGATCGGTCAGTATTTGGCCACCAATGGCATGTTGCACTCCCCGGTTATGATTGGCGGCGCCTTTTTCATCATGGTAGCCTTCCTCTTTAAAGCGGCGGCGTTTCCCTTCCATGCCTGGGTGGTTGACGTGTATGACGGTGCTTCCGTGCCGGTTACCGGCTATATGGCCACCGGACTCAAAACCGCCATCTTTGCCGTGTTTGCCAACTTCCTCGTGATTGACGGCGCCTTGCAGCACAAGTGGATCACCATGTTGTTCTGGATTTCAGTGCTGACCATGTTTGTCGGCAACTTGATCGCTATTGGTCAGCAATCACTGAAGCGGATGCTGGCCGCTTCCGGTATCGTCCACTCCGGTTATCTGCTGATTGCCTTGGTTGCCATCGGCACCAAGGACTTCACCGGCAGCGTCATCGCCTTTTATCTGGCCGCTTACGCGGCCGGCACCTTGGGTATCTTCACCGCCCTTGCTTATCTGGGAGGAACGGGTGAGGCGAGAAAGACCTTTGATGATTTCAAAGGGCTTGCTAAAGCGCGGCCCTATTCGGCGGCGGCTATTTCCATCTTCCTGCTCTCCATGGCCGGTATTCCGCCGACAGCGGGCTTCATGGGAAAATTTTACATCATTACCAGCGCCATCAATGCCGGCGAAATACTCTTGGCGGTCCTCGGTATCGTGAGCAGTATCATTTCCATGTGGTATTATCTCCGTCTGATCATTGCGATGTACTTTCATGAGGCCGAAGAGCAATTTGACGAACCGGCAGTGTCTTCCTGGGCGCCGGCCTGCACCTTTGTGCTGGTGCTCTGTGTTTTTGCCATCAGCTTGTATCCCATCGCGGTTTGATCTAAATCCGTTTTATTCTTTCCTGCCTTGCTCAGGGAAGAAGAGGTGCCACGCCTCTTCTTCCCTTTTTTTCTTTGCGCCGAAGCGGTATGATACCATTTCCTCTTGCCAATGCGGTAGGTCACGGCAGTAATATATTGAATTTTAATGAAAAAATAAGAATATTTTTTTCATTAAAAATAGAAAGTGATATGAATACCCAAGGGTCTGGTCTTGCTCTGTGGTTAAATCGCCACGCCCACCAGGATGACAGATAACCTCGCCCGCAAGGCCATGGATTCTGGCCAGCGGCGCTGGCTTGGCAGAGAAGAAGTGGACACGAAGTTAAGAGCGGATTTGCCTTTGTTTTTGTTGTGTACAGTCACATGACCGCCTATGCCATGAGTGATGATAAGCATATATGCCTGTCGGTCGGCATGGATGCATACATTGCCAACCCAATCGATGGGGAGCAGGTGTTGCGCTTGCTGAGCCAATTCCTGTCTGCGGGTGATCCCCGGAACGAAAGTAAGGGAGAAGGGAGGTCATGACCCGGTTAGTGGCGCTGATTCTACTGTGCCTGATGGTGGTGGTCGGCGGCTACCTGCTGGCTGCGCGTCCTGCTCCTGATATCGCCCTTGTCGACTATCTTCCTGATGATACGCTTTTTTACATGGAGATGGCTGGTCCCGCCCGCCTGGGCATGATCAGGCAATGGCGGTTTAACCAGTTTGGCAAAACGATCCCGCCAGCAACATGGTACAAATTTCTACAGCAGGCAGGGGAAAGTGGGGCCCTGATCGCTGAAACCCGACGGGTGATCGCCGCTTGGGAGACATTTGCCCATCACCCGGTCATCGCCTCTCTGCTCGGCAACGGCGCCGCATTCGCCCTGGTGCCGGAACAGGGCGGGCGAACGGAATCTTTTTTATTTCGGCAGTGGCTGGTGGCTCTGCGCATTGATGACTCCGGAGCAGAGCAACGATTCGGGGAGATATTCGCCCATCTCCCTTCCCATCAACCGATCAACTATCAGGGGAAGGTCCTCTGGCATCTGGTTGCCGGTGACGGCCGGGAATTTTATTATTGGCGGCATCGCAACGTGGTGCTCGTTACCTGCGAACAGGCGCTGCTCAAACGCTGCATCGACCTGAATCTCCAACGGATGATCCGCAAAGGCGCTGCTTTTTCCACCAACGCCTCGTATCTGCGATTGCACCAACTCAATAAGGGGTCGTCCGCCGATATCTTCTGCTATATCGACCTGGAAGGACTTTCCGGACAGGCGCCACTGGTGCAGATGATTGAAACGGAAAGCGGCGGTTTGCTGCCCCGGCAGATTGCCCTTTGCCACCGCGCCACCTCAGACACCAACCGGCTGGAGTTCAGCGCCCTGGTCAGCCCGGCCTCGGCAGCTGCCTTCCTTGCCCGTCATGCCTTGCCCGGGCCGGTGCGCCAACCTCCCTTGGAGCCAATGGTGCCGGAGGTGAAGCTCGCCCTGTGGACCAACTGGTTCAAGCTGGAATATCTCTGGGATGTTGCCAGACAAAAAGCCGGCGACGACGTTTCGGCCCTGATGGCCTCGATCGGTAAGCAGCTCACCGAAGCCACGGGCAAATCGTTGGACGATTTTTTTGATGTCTTTGGCGGAGAGTTCGGGGTAATGATGACCGAACAGCAGCAGGCAAAGCACCAATCGTCCCGATTGCTGGGCGGCCTGTTGGTTGCCGTGCGTGATCGTCCGGCAATGGCGGCCATGATCGCGCAGATGGTGACCGGCCTCCAGGTGGTCAAGGTCAAGACCGGTAATCTGGAAATCGACTCGGTGATCCTGGCCGGCGGCCTGCTGCGGCCGTCCTATGCCCTGCTGAAGCAGCATCTTGTGCTGGCCGACAGCGTCGAGCTGGTCGAGGCGGTCCAGCGGCAACTGGCGCCAGGCAACCTTGATTGCCTCCCAGGCAAGGCTATGGACCACGGGGATGGGCTGAGCAATGTCTCGTTTTTTGTGCGAGTGGGCGAGGTGGCTGAACAGTTGGTGCCGTTGCTGGACTTGCTGGCCAGGGAGACGGGGGAGAAGAACCGGATATTGTCGCCCGAGGCGCGACAGTTCGCCCGGGAGATCGGCCTGCCGTTGCTCGCTGCACTCCACCACGTTGTCACCGGCCGATTTCGGGGGTACCTGGTCGAGGATGCCCTCCACATGGAAATGGAATATACCCTGCGCCAGGATTGAGCTGGCCGATACTTACGCTTTTTCCAGGCGTGTGCAGGCAACTTGAGAGTGTTATGGAGCAGTTGGTTGTTGAATTAAAAAAGATGCTGCCGTTTAAGGAAACCACGGAACCGGGCGATATTGTCCTGATCGCTGCCAAAGAGCCGCAGATGTTGCTCTATGCCGTGGTGGGCGACATCGTCCGCGACGAGACCCGCAAGGCCGAGTGGTGGCATGTGAGCTTGCACCTGCTTTCCCTGCCGATCCAGACGGTGGTCTGGACCCTGCGCACCCCGCAGTTTACCGGCCGGGAAATCTTCACCATGGGGGGAGAAGGGCGGTTCATTCAGGCCATCCGGCTTGAGCGCCGACCGACCGAAGCCGTTCTTGACCAGGGGTCTGATCCCGAAGGTCAAGGGCAGACTAAAGCCGGCCGCCAGCGACCGGGTTTGCGGGTCGTCAAGTGATGCGGGCGGAAAAGAAGGTCTTAGTTGGCAATGAGCGGGGAATCCATGGCCGGATCGCGACCCGGCTGGCCGCCATCGCCGCCAGCCATGGGGTGCGTCTTTTTCTTGGCCATAACCAGGAAACTGTTGAATGCAGCTCAATTCTCGATGTCTTATCCCTGGCTCTGACGCGGGGTACCGTCATCGACTTGATGGCCGAAGGCCCGCGAGCGGAGCGCGCCCTGAGCGTTGCGGCCGAAATAATCACTGCCCAGGATGATGCATGCCATGACCAGCCCGAATAAGGAAACCAATGGTCCCAGTTCGATCCGCACTCTGCGGGGCATTGGCGTCTCCCCTGGGATTGTGGCGGCCACCGTGGTGGTTCTCAAGCGGCAAACCTTGCGGGCCGGATGGTACCACTTGCCGGAGGACCATATCGAGAAGGAGGTGGAGCGGTTTGCCGGGGCGGTCCAGGCCGCCGGGGACGAGCTGCTTTCTCTGCGCGAAAAGTTGGCCGGCGATCTGGCCGATGCCCTTTCGATCATCGACTCTCATCTGCTGATGCTCCGGGACCGGATGCTGGTCGAGCGGACCATCGGGATCATCCGGTACAAGAACGTCAATGCCGAATGGGCCTTGGCCCAGGCCTTGAGTGATATCAAGGAACGATTCGACCAAATCGACGACGTCTATATCCGGGAACGGTTTGCTGATATCAAACATGTGGCGGACCGGGTCTTCGGGCTGCTCTCAGGACGGGTACAAGGCCCGCTGGCAAGCGAGGACCAGCCGGTCATCCTGGTGGCCAACGATTTCTCCCCAGAGGATACCTTGCGCATGCAAGCCGGCAATGTGCACGGCTTTTTGACCGAGAAGGGCGGCATCACCTCCCATACCGCCATTGTGGCCCGCTCGCTTGGCCTGCCGGCGGTGGTCGGCATCGACCATGCCACCTCGCTGCTGGCCACCGGCGATTTAATCATTCTCGACGGCGGCAGCGGCCAGGTCATTCTCGCTCCTGAACCCGCGGAGATCCAGCGAGTGCGGGAAAGCAACCGGCGCGATCGCCTCCTGGCCGACGAGTTGGATTCCTACATCCATCTGGTGTCGGAAACCGTGGACGGCTTTGCGGTCCGGTTGAGCTCCAACATCGAAACGCTGCGAGAACTGCCCGCCGTGCTCCGTTTCGGTTCTGAGGGAATCGGACTGTTCCGCAGCGAACTCGATTATTTCAACAACCGGAGGCCGCCGAACGAGGAACAGTTGATGGCCACCTACCAACACCTGTTGGCCACCATGTCGCCCTATCCGGTGACCATCCGCACCTTGGATGTGGGCGGCGACAAATTTTTCAACCGCTTTCCGGGCAACAAGGCTTGGCTGGACCGGGAACGCAACCCCGCCCTTGGTCTCCGTTCCATTCGCTTTTCTCTGTATGAGCAGGATTTGTTCCGCCGTCAACTGCGGGCCTTGTTCCGGGCCTCGGTCCATGGCCGGCTGCGGATTTTACTCCCCCTGATCTCGGCGCCGGCGGAACTGCGTCAGGTGCGGGCCATCGTCGATGAGGTGTTGGACGACTTGGCCGCCAAAGGCCACCCTGTGGCCGAGAATGTCGAAATCGGCATGATGGTGGAGGTGCCCAGCGCCGTGGTCATGGCCGATGTCTTTGCCGCTGAGGTGGATTTTTTCGCCATCGGCACCAATGACCTGATCCAGTATTCGCTGGCCATTGACCGGGGCAATCAGTATGTCGCCCACCTGTACGAGCCGTTTCATCCGGCGGTGCTGCGCATGATCCGGCAGGCCGTCGAGGCCGGGCATGCCTGCAATATTCCTGTTTCGCTTTGCGGGGAAATGGCCGGCGATCCCCTGTGCGCCCCGGTGCTGATGGGCATGGGGCTGGACGAATTGTCGATGCGGCCGGCGATTATCCCTAAGGTCAAACGGCTGTTGCGTCATTGCCGCAGCGACGAGTTGCGGCAGATAGCCCAGCAGGTGCTGCAGTGCGGCGACTGCGACCAGGTCCGCCAATTGCTGGCCAGGGAATTGCCCGGCCTCTATCCCAGGGAGTACTATCAGGGATGAACGAGCGCCAGATTATCGACCATATAGCCGCCTTGTCCGCCCAGGGGGATGGACGGCTGATCAAGGGGATCGGTGATGATTGCGCCGTGGTGGCCAAGGACGGCCGCCTGGTCTGGCTGCTGACCATGGATACCATCATCGAAGGGGTCCATTTCGATCTTGCCTTCCACCCACCGGAAAAACTGGGTCGCAAGCTGGTCTCGGTCAATGTCAGCGATATCGGGGCCATGGGGGGACAACCGGTCTTCGCGCTTCTTTCCCTCGGCATGCCCAAAACCTTCGAGTCCTTCTGGTTCAAGGCTTTTGCCAAGGGGTTGGCCGATGGCTGCCGGGAGTACGGCTGCCTGCTGATTGGCGGCGACACGGTTGCCAGCCCGCAGGGCTTCAACTGTACCTTGACCGTCATCGGCGAGGCAGTGGCAGAGCAGGTAATTTTCCGCAGCGGCGCCCGGCCAGGCGACATGGTCTGGGTCAGCGGTTCGCTGGGTCTTGCCGCCGCGGGCCTGGAACTGCTGAAGCGAAAACTCGACCGGGCCGGCGGTGACTTTGGGCCGCTGGTGGCAAAACATCTCGATCCCATTGCCAGGGTCGGCCTGGGCCGGTGTCTGGGCGAAAGCGGGCTGGCGCACGCGATGATGGATCTCTCCGATGGTCTTGCCACCGATCTGTCCCACCTCTGCAAACAGTCCGGAGTGGGGGCGCGGATCGCGGCCTGGGAGCTGCCGATCTCACCGGCCTTGATCGAGGCGGCTCGCTTGACTGGGGCTGACCCGGAACAGTGGGCTGTCTGCGGCGGCGAGGACTACGAATTGTTGTTCACCGCCCCGGCTGAAGCCCACGGCCGGCTGCTTGAACTCGGTCGCCAATGTGGACTGACCCTCACCCCGATCGGCACCGTGACCGAAGGAGAGGGCGTTGTTCTGCGCCGACGGCGAGCCGACGGCACCTGCGAAGAGCAGGGGATCGCCTACCAGGGATACGATCATTTCAGGCGGTGCCCAGCGGGAAAACCGGGTAGAATGCAACCATGAGCAAGAGCAAGTCCCCCTGTATTCTGGTTGTTGACGATGATCTCGACATGCTTGCCTTCCTGGCCAAAATGCTGGCTAGGAAAGGTGGGTACGAGGTGGTCACGGCCCCTTGCGCCGAAGACGCCTTGGACAAGATGCAGGCCGACCTACCCGATGCCATCCTGACCGACATCAAGATGCCGGGCATGGACGGCCTGACTTTTCTCCAACGGATACGCACGGTTGATCCAGCGACGACCACAGTGCTCATGACCGGTCATGGCACCATCGAGATGGCGGTCCAAGCGCTCAAGGACGGGGCATATGATTTTGTTGAAAAGCCCTTTGACAACGAGCGGATTCTTCGCACCATCGCCCGGGCGGTGGAGCGGACCCGGCTGATGCGGGAAAATGCCCGGCTGCAGGACCAGCTTTCGGGACAGGAGCACAACTATGGATTTGTCGGCCGCTCGCGGCAGCTGCAGCAGATCCTGGAGTTGGTGC
>WRKE01000229.1 GCA_009778235.1 Pseudomonadota bacterium | reverse complement strand
AGGGCAAACTGATCGTCCGGGCCAAGGCTCTTCACCAGGGTTTTGCCGGCTTTCTTGGCGTAATCGAGTTTTTTGGCCTCCTCCATGGAACCGGAACGGTCAATCACCAGGCTCACCGCTACGGGCGGGCGTTTGTCCGTGTTTTTGACCTCAGGGGTCGCAAGCACGATCAGAACATTGACGGCAACGGTCATCTCCGGAGCAAGCGCGGCCACATCGGAGAGGGAACTCACTTTGAGCAAAGGACTTTGTGCCGTGGCCGGACCAGGATTGGCGCGGGCGGACAAGCTCAACGCCCAGATGAGGGCCATGGCCGCGAGGAACGACAAAAAAAGAGGTTTGCGCATGGGGACTACTCCTTACCGGTTATTTTTCGTGGGACTGGGAACAGATTGTTTCGAGCGATGGGAGCTTTCGCCAATTTTGCAATGATTGTGCAGCCGGGACAGGCGTCCCGGCCGCACTTAAGCAAGCTGGGGGAACAAACAAAAAAAGGGCGCTGACCAAATCAGTGGCTATTCTTTGTCCACATGCATCCGGGAGATGTCGCCCACCCGGAGAATCAATTCGCCCAAGGCCGTCAGCAGGTTCAGGCGGTTCTGGCGGACAGAGGCGTTCTCGGCCATGACCATGACCGCATCGAAAAAGCGATCCACCGGATTCTTGATTTCCAGCATCGCCAACAGGGCGGGCTGATAGGCGCGTTGCGCAAGCAGCGGCAGGGCATTGCCCCGCACCGCCTCCAAGGCGGCGAACAGCTCTTGTTCGGCCGGCTCGGTCAAGAGCGCCGTATCGATCTCGGTCGTCCGGTTGTCCTTGATGATGTTGCGGATCCGCTTGAAGGAACCAGCCAATACCCCAAAGCTCTCCTGGCTGCGGATCTGGTTGAGCGCCTCGATCCTCTGCAGGCAGTCGACCGGATCGTCAAAACCGACCGAGGTTGCTGCTTCCACCAGCTCCTGCGGCAGGCCGGCGGCGATCTGCTCGTTTTCAAAGCGCAGGCGGATAAAATGGACCACTTCACTGACCACCTCGGGCTTCTGCTCGATCACCCCGGCATAACCGGCCAGGGCCGCGGTGGCCACGGCTTCCAGAGAAAGGGATATCTGTAAGCCGCGCAAGATGTTGATCAACCCGATTGCCTGCCTTCTGAGACCAAAGACGTCCTTGTTGCCCGTGGGTTTTTCACCGATGGCAAAGCAGCCGACCAGGGTATCCAAACGGTCGGCAATTCCGACCAGGGCCCCCAGCAAGGATTGCGGCACTTCACCGCCGGACCGGACCGGCAGGTAATGCTCCTCGATGGCCTGGGCGACCGCCGGTTTTTCCCCGTCATTTAGCCCGTACACCCGGCCCATGATCCCCTGGAGCGAAGGAAATTCTCCCACCATGGTGGTGAGCAGGTCAGCCTTGGCCAGGTTGGCGGCGCGAACGGCATCGTCGCGCAGTTCAGGGGCGATCTGATCGGCCAGTAGCCCGGCAAGGGCGGCCAGCCGCTTGCTTTTGGCCTGCATGGTCCCCAATTTGTTCTGGAAGACAATGCCGTGCAATTCCTGGCAGCGGTCGGCCAAGGGGCGTTTGCGGTCTTCATTGAAGAAAAACAGGCCATCCTCGAGCCGGGCGCGCAGGACCCGCTCGTGCCCGTTGGCGGCTAAGGCCTGATCCGCGACCTTCGTGTTGTTCACCGCCACGAACAGGGGCAGCAGCTTGCCGTCCGGGCCGATGACCGGGAAATATTTCTGATGCTCGCGCATCGAGGTCACCAAAGCCTCTTGCGGCAATTGCAGGAATTTGCGATCAAAGCTGCCGCAGAGCGCACAGGGGTATTCAACCAGATTGGTCACGGTGTCGAGCAGACCTTCGTGCAGCACCGGTTGCGCCCCCGCAGTGCCTGCCCCTTCGCTCACCGCCCGCCGGACCTCTTCCACCACCTTGGCCCGCCGATCCGCAGGATCAGCGATGACGAAACGGTCAGCCAGCCCACTCAGGTAGGAATCAATACCATTGACCTCGACCTCCTCCGGGGCCATGAATCGGTGCCCACGGGTGGTTTTGCCGCTGGTCAGCCCTTCAAGGGCCATGGGCACCACCGCGCCGTCGTACAGGGCGAGCAGCCATTGGATGGGCCGGGCAAAGGTCAGGCTGTAGCCGGCCCAGCGCATCGATTTCGGGAACACCAACTCCCGGATCAGGGATTCCAGCAGGGCAGGCAGCAGCACCGCTGTCTCCTGCCCCTTGACATCCTCCACCGCCATCAGGTATTCGCCCTTGGGCGTCGTGACCACCTGCAACTGTCCGGGCTCCAAACCGCGTGACCGGGCAAAGCCTTCCGCGGCCTTGGTCAGCTTGCCATTGGCATCGAATCCGGCTTTTTTCGACGGGCCGATATGTTCCTCGCGCCGATTCTCCTGACGCGACTGCAGACCGGTGATGGCCAGGGCCAGGCGTCTGGGGGTGCCGAAGCAGCGGATCGACTCGAAGGCAAGCGCAAGGCCGCTCAGCTTTTTGGCTGCCTCGGCGGCCAACACCTCCAAGGCTGGATGGATGTATCCTGCCGGAATTTCTTCTGTGCCGATTTCAAAAAGAAGTTCACTCATCGCGGTCCGCTCTTGATGGTTTATTGAACATGGGAAAAACAGACAGTACCCTTCGCGCCGTCGGAATACCACACCCCTTCAAGGCCATCCGTCCGGTTCGGCGCGGTCTCAGGCCACTGGGAAGAAGCAAACGTTGCATACCCGCTGGATATGTTTTTCACAACAACTTTATACCAATGAAACAAACCGGTTGCCCGCAGGACATCGCTGAGACGGCAACAGAGTGACTCCACGGTTTCCGCATGCGTCGTCCGGGGTACGGTCTCCTGACGGATCAGGGCGATCAGGTCCTCGATCCAGAGAAAACGCTTCATGCGGACCGCCGCGGTGACGCTGCCCCAGATTCCCCCGAGCGCAGGCATCTGCCCCAAATCGCCACAGGCAGACAGCGCCACCGGCACGTCGACCTCGACCACCAGGTCGAGCGCCTGGGCCAGGGTTCCGTGCAAACGGCAGTCGTACCGCGCCATGCCGGGCTCCTGTTCCCCTGATCCGGTCGCGAGAAAAAAGGGAAACTCGATCTCCAAGTGGGCCGATTCGGCCTCCAGGCGCCTCTTCATCTCCTCGAGCACCAGGTGGCAGGTCTTGATATTAAATTGGCCATGGAATTGATTGAGGATCTCGACAAAACGGCTCATATGAGTCCCCTTGAACCGGTGCGGCAGGTTGACATACATGTTGACTCGCGCCAGGGTTCGCTGGGTCGCGCTGGCCCGGTCAAGAACGATGATCGGATAGGAAATCGATTTGACGCCCACCTTGCGGATGTTGATCCGTCGGGAATCGTGGAGGCTTTGGATATCCTTCATGCTATGATGGGCGGATTATGCGGGGACGGCTCTCCCCGGCCCGGCGGAACAGATGCCGCCGAATGGGGTCCGGTTTAGCCGAGATATTTTCGGATCGTGGCCTTGAGTTCGTCCATGTTGGCCGATTTGACCACATAGGCCTCCGAGGCCCAACTCCCGAAGTCCTGTTTGTATTCCTGATAGGCGGAGTTGAGGATGACCGGCAGCGACGCCTGCAATTCCTTCATCTGACGCAGCACCTCGATGCCGTTCATGCCCGGCATGTTGATGTCCAACAGCACCAGGTCGGGCGGGTTCTTCTTTAATTTCGCCAGGGCCTCGGCGCCATCATGGGCCAAATCCACGATGTAGCCCTCTTCCTCGAACTCCTCGCGATAGAGCAGTTGAATGCTCTCCTCGTCATCGACCAGTAAAATGCGTTTTTTTTCCACAATATTCTCCTTCACAGTATCACTTCACGGAGATAGCGGCAGGTCTCCTCCGGCGGCATGGGATTGATGTGGAAGCCGGTTCCCCACTCGAAACCCGCCATGGAGGTTAGCTTGGGAACAATCTCGAAATGCCAGTGATAATACTCCAGCGGACCGGAACGCAGCGGCTGGGTATGGAGCACGAAGTTATAGGGAATATGGGGGATGCAGGCATCAAGCCGGCGCAGGGTTTCGGAAAAGATTTCCGCCAATTTGGTCAGTGAGTTGTCATCCTGTTCGATATAGGAAGATTCATGCCGCTTGGGCAAGATCCACATCTCAAAGGGCGAGCGCGGCGCAAAGGGGGTGAGGGTGACAAAAAGATCGTTTTCGCAAACCAGGCGCACCTGCTGCTGCAGTTCCTGACGGATGATGTCGCAAAAAATGCAGCGGTCCTTGTACTTGTAATAGGAGAGACTGCCTTCGAGTTCGGAGATCACCATCCGGGGCAGGATGGGCAGGGCCATCAATTGGGAATGAGAGTGCTCAAGCGAGGCGCCGGCGGCCTTGCCAAAATTCTTGAACACCACCACGTAGTTAAAACGATAGTCTTGGGCCAGGTCGCGGATGCGCTCGCGGAAGGCCAGAAAGGTGAGGCGCATGAGGTGCGGTGGCAGGTGGGAAAACCGGTCCTGATGATTCGGACTCTCGACGATCACCTCGTGGGCGCCGATCCCGTTCATCCGGTCATAGAGCCCTTCGCCCTGCTTGTCGAGCTCGCCCTCGATGACCAGGGCTGGGTATTTATTGGGAACAACACGCAAATTCCATCCCGGGGTATTGGGATAGCCCCATTCCCGGCCATAGGACAACACCTCGTCCGGGGTCGTCTTCTCATTGCCGGGACAGAGTGGACAAAACCCGCCCTTGACCTTGTATTCCTCGACCAAAAAATCGGTCGGCCGCTTGCCCCGCTCCTGGGCAATGATCACCCAGCGACCAAGAATTGGATCTTTACGTAATTCAGGCATACAACCGCCTACCGCCCCTGTTCTTTTTCACGCTGCTCCTGCCGGGATTTGCAGTCGATGCAGTATTTGGCCACAGGCCGGGCTTGAAGCCTCTTGATCGCGATATCGCATCCGCAACTGGCACAGATGCCGTAGCTGCCGTCCTCGATTTGGGCCAGGGCTTCCTCAATCTTGTCCATCAGTTTCCGTTCCCGGCCCCGGATCCGCAGCTCGAAACTTCGATCCGACTCCATGCTGGCCCGGTCGTTGGGGTCGGGAATGTTGCCGGAAGAATTGGTCATATCGGTCAGAGTCTGTTCGACATCGGTGGTGATTTCCGCTTTCATCGCTTCGAGCTGCTCTTTAAAGCGCATCAACTCCTGTTCATCCATCGTTATTCTCCAACAAGGTGGTTCTCGTGTTCTGCACCATCAGTATAGCATGCGGCTGATGGTCTGACAAACAGTCCGCTCTTGCCGCCGCTCTTCCGCAGCAGCCGGATATCCGACATCACCATGGTCTTGTCGACCGCCTTACACATGTCATAAATGGTCAGGGCCGCAATCGACACCGCTGTCAAGGCCTCCATTTCCACCCCGGTCCGACCGGTTATCGAGACCGTTGCCGTAATCTCGATGGCAGAGCGGGCGTCGTCAAAGGAAAAATCGATCTCTACCCCGGTGATTGCCAAGGGGTGGCACAGAGGAATCAATTGGTCCACTTTCTTGGCCGCCATGATGCCGGCGATCCGGGCCACGCCGAGCACGTCGCCCTTCTTGACCGTGCCGGCGCGAACCATGTCGTAAACCTGCCGGGACATTTCGATCCGACCGGCCGCGGTTGCCCGGCGGTCCGTCGCCTCCTTGCCGCCGACCTCAACCATGCGGGCATTGCCGCTGGCATCGAAATGGGTGAGATGATCAGCCATTGGCGACCTTTTCCTGTCCTTCATCTTTTTTCTTCTGTTTGCCGAGGTGGCCATGGAAAAGCCGGGCAAAAAAACCTTCTTCCTCCTGTTCCTTGTCTAATTCGTCGAACCTGCGGAGCAGTTCCTTTTGTTCCTTGCTCAACTTGGTGGGCGTCTGGACCTGGACCTCGACCATCATGTTGCCCTTATCGCCGCCGCGCAGGCTGGGCACCCCTTCCCCCCGGAGGACGAACCGCTCGCCGGACTGGGTGCCGGCCGGGATTTTCAATTTTGCTGTCCCATGGATCGTGGGGACATCGGCCTCGCAACCGAGGGTAGCCCGCGCCATCGATACCGGGAGCCGGAGATAGATGGCCTGTCCGTCCCGTTGGAAATGTTCGTGCTCATCGACATGAATGACCACATACAGATCGCCGGAAGGACCGCCGCGCCGGCCGCCCTCCCCTTCGCCGGCCAAACGCATCCGGGAACCTGTATCCACACCGGCCGGGATGCGGATACTGACTTTTTTACTCCGGTTGACCAGCCCTTCGCCCTGGCAATCGACACAGGGATCGGTAATCACCTGGCCGGCGCCATGGCAGCGGGGACAGGTGGTGGTGACCTGAAAAAATCCCTGGGAACGGACCACCTGGCCGCGTCCCTGACACGTCGGACAGGTCTGCGGCCGATGTCCCGGCCTGGCCCCGACCCCTTCGCAGGTCCAGCAGGTCTCCCGCTTGGTGACCTCCACTTGGCGGTTGATGCCATGCACCGCTTCCATGAACGAGATGCGGATATCGTAGCGCAGATCCTCGCCTTGAACCGGGGCGTTGGGATCGTGCCGCCTGGCCCGGCCGCCGCCGAACCCGAAGAGATCGCCGAACAGATCGTTGATGTGCGAGAAAATATCCTCGCTGCTTCCTGGACCGGTATAGCCGCTGCTGCGCAATCCTTCCTTGCCGTAGGTGTCGTAGATGCGTCGTTTCTGAGCATCGCTGAGGACTTCGTAGGCCTCGGCGGCTTCCTTGAACTTTTCCTCGGCCGCGGCATTGCCCTGATTGTGGTCAGGATGGTGCTTCATGGCCAGCTTGCGGTACGCCTTTTTGATGGCCTCAGCCGAGGCATCCTTATTGACGCCGAGGATCTCGTAATAACTCTTCTCCATGGTTGATCCCACACTCATTGCGGCTATTCTTCAGCAGCCGACCCCTCTTCGCCGGACGCATCCGCAGCCTTCTCCGCTCTGCGTTGTTTGGGAAGTTCATGGATGTTGTCAAAGGTAACTTTGCCGGCGGCGATCTCGCGCAGGGTCATGACAATCTCCTTATTCTTGCCCGAAATGAGAAACGGCTCTCCTTTACGATGCTGCCGAATCCGTTCCACGGCCAGGTGGATCAGGGCAAATCGATTGTCATCACCTACCTTGTTCAGGCAGTCTTCAACAGTTATACGCGCCATGTTCTTTGCCTCCATGGAATAAAAATCCCGGAGTTCGCATTTGCTCCGGGAGATCGAAACAGCTTCAAACGCAGCCGCCGCAGTGCCCGCATTGCCGGACATCCAGACGATTTTGTAATAATCATGATAGAGAATTTGACAAGATCTGCTGTCAGCCCTGCGGCATCAGCCGGCGAAAGGGTTACGCAGCAGCAGTGTTTCCTCACGGTCGGGCCCCACGGAAACAATTGCCGGGGCCACACCGGTCAGGTCCTCCAGGCGTTTGAGATAGGTCTTGGCCTGGGCGGGCAAGTCCTCATAGGAACGGATTTGGGGAAGTTCGGTGTCCCATCCGTCCATCTCTTCGTAGACCGGTGCAGCCATCCGCGCCTTGCGGATGTTGTCCGGCATGTAGCCGTACTCCACGCCTTCCACCCGGTAGCCGGTGGCGATCTTCAGCTTTTTCA